>JAEUOE010000001.1 GCA_016790885.1 Dechloromonas sp.
ACGCGATCGTACTCGGCCTGGGTGATGGTCATCGGGCCGCCCTTGCCGTGGGCCCATTCGGCCTCGACCTGTTCGCGGAAAGCCTCGATGCCGAGCGCCTGCACCAGAATCTTGATGCGCGCCTTGTAGGCGTTGTCGCGGCGGCCGTAGCGGTTATAGACGCGCAGGATGGCTTCGCAATAGGAGAGGATGTCCTGCCAGGGCAGGAAGTCGCACACCACCTGGCCGCGGATAGGCGTGCGGCCCAGGCCGCCGCCGACGATGACGGTGAAGCCGACCTGGCCATCCACTTCTTTCAGATGCAGGCCGATGTCGTGGAACCAGGTCACGGCGCGATCCTCGCGGGTGCCGGAAATGGCGATCTTGAACTTGCGCGGCAGGAAGGCGAATTCCGGGTGGAAGGTGGTCCACTGGCGCAGGATTTCGGCCAGCGGGCGCGGGTCGATGATCTCGTCGGCAGCCACCCCGGCGAACTGGTCGGTGGTGATGTTGCGCAGGCAGTTGCCGGAGGTCTGGATGGCATGCATCCCGACTTCGGCGAGCTCGGCCAGGATCTCCGGCACATCCTCGATCTTCGGCCAGTTCAACTGCAGGTTGTGGCGCGTCGTGAAATGGCCGTAGCCGCGGTCGTAGCGGCGGGCGACGTGAGCCAGCTTGCGCAGCTGCGCGGCGTTCAGCATGCCGTAGGGCACGGCGATGCGGAACATCGGCGCATGACGCTGGATGTAGAGGCCGTTCTGCAGGCGCAGGGGGCGGAATTCGTCGTCGCTCAGCTCGCCGGATTTCCAGCGGCGAACCTGGTCGCGGAACTGGGCGACGCGTTCGTCGATCAGCTGGCGGTCGATGGCATCGTATGTATACATAGGGTTCTCTTGGGGGTAAGTCAGGCGAAGACCAGCTTGCTGCCGATCAGAACGAGCATGGAGGCCAGGATGCGGCGCAGGATGTGCTCCGGCACCTTGGCGGAAAGATGGCTGCCGATCCAGATGCCGGGCAGCGAGCCGATCAGCAGGCTGCCGAGCAGTGCCCAGTCGACGCTGCCGAGCAGCCAGTGACCGAGGCCGGCGACCAGGGTCAGCGGCACGGCGTGCGCGACATCGGAGCCGACGATTTTCACCGGCGACAGTTTGGGGTAAAGGAAGAACAGGGCCGCCACACCGAGGGCGCCGGCGCCGACCGAGGAGATGGTGACCAGCACGCCGAGCAGGGCGCCGACCGCAACCGTGATCTTGCCCAGGCAGCACTGGCGGAGCGGCGAGTCTTCGTGCCGGCTGGCGTATTCGCGCAGCTTGCGGCCGAAGAGGATGGCGATGGCGGTCAGCATCAGCGCAAAGCCCAGGCCGTGCGAGACGAGGGCGCCGATGGTATTGCTCCCCTTGGGCAGCAAGGAGAGCACGAAAATGGTGATGGCTGCCGCCGGAATGCTGCCGGCGGCCAGGCGACCGGTCACCGCCCAGTCGATATGCCCCTTGCGGCCGTGCGCCACGGTGCCGCCGGCCTTGGTCATCGCCGCGTAGAGCAGGTCGGTGCCGACGGCAGTGGCCGGGGGGACGCCGAACAGCAGCACCAGCAGCGGCGTCATCAGCGAGCCGCCGCCAACGCCGGTCAAGCCCACGATGGCGCCGACGCCGAAGCCGGAAAGGGTGTAGAGGTAATCCATAGGGCCGCATCGTAGCAGCGCCAATTTGAATCAAAAAGAATATTGAGTTAGATTGGTATATCTTTTGGTTATTAGTCGCTGCTTGCCAGCGACTGCTTCCGGCTAACAACCTGCAACTCACAACGGCCTTCCCCATGAAACTCCAGCAACTGCGTTATATCGTCGAAATCCAGCGCCAGGGCTTGAATGTGTCGGAGGCGGCGGAAACGCTGTACACCTCGCAGCCGGGCATTTCCAAGCAGGTCAAGCTGCTCGAGGATGAGCTCGGCATCGCCATTTTCGAGCGCAGCGGCAAGCGCTTCACTGGCGTGACGGCACCGGGCAAGGTGGTGTTGAGCATTGCCGAGCGCATCCTGCGCGAGGCGGAAAACCTCAAGCGGGCGAGCGCCGAGTTCGCCATGGGCGATACCGGCCGCCTGGTGCTGGCCGCGACGCATACCCAGGCGCGCTATGCCTTGCCGGTGGTGGTGCGCGATTTCGTCGCCCAGCATCCGGCGGTCAAGCTGGAGATGCACCAGGGCAGCCCGACCCAGATCGCCGAATGGGTGGTGGCCGGCGAGGCCGACATCGGCATCGCCACCGAGGCGCTCGACCAGTACCCGGAACTGATCACCCTGCCGGTGCGTCAATGGACGCACAGCGTCATCGCGCCGGACGGTCACCCCATCCTCAAGTCGCAGCCCTTGTCGCTCAATGAACTGGCGCGCTGGCCGCTGATTACCTACGACACCGCCTTTACCGGTCGCTCGCGCATCAACCGGGCTTTCGAGCGGATTGGCACGCAGCCCAACATCGCGCTCACCGCGCTCGATGCCGACGTGATCAAGACCTACGTCAGCCTCGGCCTCGGCCTGGGCATCATTTCGGCGCTGGCCGTCGACCCGCAGCGCGATAGCGGCCTGGTGGCGCTCGATGCCGGCCATTTATTCGAGTCGAACACGACCCGCCTTGCCGTGCGCCGGGGCACCTATCTGCGGCGCTACGACTACGACCTGATCACGCTGTTCGCACCGCATTTGTCGAAACGGGTGGTCGACATGGCCATGCAGGGCGGCGGGGAGGAATACCAGCTATGACCTTTGTGCTATTCACTTATGCACGCGGTGTAGGTATTATTGTTTTTGATATTTTTAACAAGCATTAGCAAGGATAAGCCCTGAGCGGCAAGAGAAAGCGACATGAACGCAATCACGGAAGAAAAGCTGCTGCAAGGCATGTTGAACGGGGTGGATATTCCCCCTTGTCCCGCCGTCCTGGTTGCGCTCGATGCCGAACTCAGGAAGGACATGCCCGATCTACGGGAAGTCTCCCGCCTGATCGGCCAGGATGTCGCCCTTTCCGGCCACGTCATGCTGATCGCCAACTCCCCGGCTTTTTCGACGGGAAACAAGGCGGTTTCCGTCATGCAGGCGGTCAATGTGCTCGGTACGCAAAGCGTGTTCAGCCTGATCGTCGGCCACTTGCTGCGCGTGGCGCTGGCTGGTGGGCAGGATGTGTCGATGGAGCGTTTCTGGGCGAGCTCGGCACAGACCGCCCAGGTGTCGGCCGAACTGGCGAAACGCCTGCGTTGCGTGCGGCCTGACATCGCCTATACCTTCGGGCTGTTCCACGACTGCGGCATTCCGCTGCTGGTCAAGCGCTTTCCGCAAACCAAGGCGGTGCTGGCCAAGGCCAACATGGCCGAGGATCGCTTGTTCACCGATGTCGAGGATGCCGAGCTGGGCACCAATCATGCGGTGGTCGGCTATTTCCTGGCCCGGCGCTGGCACCTGGCCGATTTCATCGCCGAAGCGGTGCTGCATCATCATGACTACAGTGTGCTGGCCAGGGCGGACGGCATTTCGGAGACGGCACGCACCCTGATCGCGCTGGTGGTGCTGGCCGAACACATCACCCGCATTCACAATACGGGCGATGGCGAGCACGAGTGGGGCAAGGCTGCCGAAGCGGCATGCACTTACTTCAATCTGTCGCTCGGCGCCGTCGACGATCTGATCGACGACATGCGCGACTGGCTGGACTGAACCGGCCGCCAGCCCTATTTGCGCAGGCGCGGTGCCGTGTCGCGCAGGATCAGGGAGGGCGAGGAGAACGGTGCCAGCCGTTCGAGAAAATCCAGCAATTCGAGCACCGGCGTGCTGCGGAAAAACGTGGCGCTCGGTGTATCCATCCAGATGCGGTCGGCCCAGGCGTACAGCTCGTGCGGCTTGTCGCCCAGGCCATCGCCGTCGAGATCGAACCCCTCGTAGTTGTCCCAGCTGTTGCCCCACCAGAAGTCGTTCATCGGGTCGCCGTCGCCGATGATGGTCACCGGCCACAGGTTGCTCTTGAAGGTGTTGTTGATGGCGATATGGCCGCCCTTGGCGCCATAGAAATAGATGCCGGTGACGTTGTGGGCAATGACGTTGTTGATAAACACGATGCGGTTGATCGGGTCCATGGGCGAGTCGGCCATGATGCCGTGGGCGCAATGCACGATTTCATTGCCGTAGATCAGCGCCGCCGAGGTTTCCTTGAGCGCGATGCCGGCGCCTGAGGCATCCATGGCGTGCAGGATGCGGTTGTTGCGGATGATCATCCCTTCCGAGTTCAGGGTAATGACGCCGGTCGAGTTTCCATCGAGCAGGTTGCCCTCGACGATGCTGCGATGCGAGAACAGGAAATTGAAGGCGCGCCGGCTGCCGCGGATGGTATTGCCGGTGTAGCGGTTGCGTGGCGAATTGCTGACCGTGAGGTCGCGCATCTGGGCAATGTCGTTGTTCTCGATGCGATTGCCGGTGCTGTACCACAGGCGCATGCCATCGCCACGGTCGGCTGAATCGACCGGGCGGGAACGGATGCGGTTGCCGCGCACGATACTATCGGTCGTCTTGTGCAGCGAGATACCGAACAGCACGTCTTCCAGAATATTGTTCTCGATCAGCAGTTCCTTGCCTTCGGCCATGATGGCGCCGTCGATGGCATCGTGGGAATCCCCGCTGCCGCGCAGGGTCAGGCCCCGCAGCGTGACGCGATCGGCCTTGATGGTGAGCACCGTGCCGCGACCGCCGGCATCGATAATCACCTTGCCGTTGCCCTCCACCGTGAGCGGCTTGTTGATGATGGCCGGGCCGCGGTACTTGCCTGGCGGCAGGCGCAAGGTGGTACCGGGCAGCGCCGTGTCGAGCCAGGCCTGCAGCGGCTGGTCGGCAAGGGCGGGGAGGATCAGGCCAAGGATCGGCAGGATGAAGAAAAGGCGAATGAGCATCGGGGCGGAATTGTGCTGCTTGCCCCGGAGGCTTGCCGCAACCTGAATCAATTTTGTTGAAATGATGGTCTATTCCCAGTACTCGGTCACTTCGCTGGCCCATGCGGTGGCGGCGAGCAAGGCGCGGTTGAGCCTGTCCGGATCGACGCCGGCCGCTCGGGCCAGCCCCGCCATGCCTGCCTGGTCGACGTTTTCGCTGGCTTCGGCTACGGCCAGCAGTGCGGCGTAAGGCCCCTGACGCTCGAGCAGTGCCAGGCGGATCTCGTCGGCGATGGGCATGGTGCCCAGCACCTCGGCCAGCGGCCGGCGCAGCAGGCGGTCGAGGCAGGAGAAGATGCCGGTCAGGAACAGCGGGTCGTGCGGCTGACCGGGCAGCAGCTGCGCCCCGAGCACTTCCATCAGCCGGCCGCGGGTCAATGCGTTCTCGACCAGCAGCCAGTCGTTGAGCTGCGGCTCGCGGACCGAGAAGAGCAGCACGGCCAGCCAGCGGGTCAGGCGCTGCCGGCCGAGAATGATCAGTGCCTGGTCGAGCGATTCGATCCGGTGGGTCAGGGCCAGGGCGGGCGAGTTGAGGTAGCGCAGGATGCGGAAGCTGAGCACCGGGTCCAGCCTCATCGCAGCAGCGATCTCGGCCGTCTCGGCATCGCCCTGAACGAGGTGGAGCAGGTTGAGCAACTGCGTCTTGTGCGGGTCGCCGCACGGCGCGTTGGCGGCAACGCCGGCGCGCTCGCCGAACTTGCCGTGGCAGAGGTCGAAATGCCACTGCAGGCAGAATTGATGATCGTCGACCGTATCCACATTGCAGGCGAACAGGTGGATCGGGTTGGCGCTGACCCCGGCCCGTACCGCGGCCGAGAAATTGCGGATGGCGTCGGCCTCGCTGTTGGCGACGTCGATGGCCGCGAAATCGACTTTCTGCATGACCCTGGCGTAGGCCGGGTGGGTCGGCTGGCGGAACAGGCCGAAGCGCAGCCCGCGCTGGCGCAGTTGGTCGATGGACTCGCAGACCTGGTCGGCTTCGGTATCGGCGGCCAGTTGCAGCAGCAGCGTGACGTTGTCGCCCTTCAGGCGGGCCAGGGCGGGCGAGTCGAGACTGGCTGAACTGAGCGGCAGGACGGCCGGGCTCCGGTTCCAGGCCTCCGGGCTGGCGTTCAGGGTGTCGAGCAGGATCCGGTCGAGGTCGCGTTGTGTCTGCGGTTTGCCATCGGCCAGGACCGATGACGGGGGCACGCTGAACAGATGGCCGGCAATCCGGTTGTCGCGGCCAAAAACCGCCTCGCGGCGGAGGAAGGGGGAGGGGGCGGTTTCGTCAGGAAGGCTGGCGACCAGGGGGGGCGCAGCACCATCGGCCGCGTTGCCGAACAGTTTTTTCAGGCTGCTGAACATGACTCCCCTCGAAAATGAAAATGCCCACCGGGGGTGGGCATTCTCCGGCCACCCGCAGGTGGCGATTTTCGCACGCAGGGCGGTGCTTTAGTCCACCTTGGCCTTGCTGCGCAGTTCCTTGACCAGGGTTTCGATCTGCTGCTGGCTGGCACGCTGCTGCATTTGCGGCTTGACCTGATCGAACGGCGGCGGGTTGGCCGGGCGGGAATCGTCGAGCTGGATGACGTGGTAGCCGAAGTCGGACTGCACCGGGGTCTTGGTGTATTCACCCTTCTTCAGCTTGGTCAGGGCTTCGCCGAACGGCTTGACGTAAGCGGCCGGAGAGCTCCAGCCCAGTTCGCCGCCCTTGTCCTTGGAACCCGGATCCTTCGATTGCTTGGCCAGTTCGGAGAACTTCTCGCCCTTGTCCAGCTTGGCGATGATGGCCTTGGCCTCTTCTTCCTTCTCGACCAGCACATGGCGGGACTTGTATTCGGTGCTGCCCAGGTTGTTCTTGATCACGTCGTACTCGGCCTTGAGCTGGGCTTCGCTGATCGGGTTGGCCTTGACGTAGTCGGACAGGTAGGCGCGGATCAGGACGGCCTGCTTGGCCAGTTCGATCTGGCCCTGGATGTTCGGGTTCTTGTCCATGCCCTTTTTCTTGGCTTCCTGGGCGAGGATTTCGCGGCGGACCAGTTCTTCCTTGACCGCATTTTGCAGTTCAGGCGAATCCGGAGCGCCCTGGGCCTTCTGCTCGGCCACGAAGGCGTTGTAGACGGTTTGCGAGATCGGCTGGCCATTCACGGTGGCGAAAGCCTTGCCTTTTTCGGCGGCGAGTGCCGGGGCGGAAATGATGGCGCCAGCAACGAGAAGGCCGGCCAGGCGGGAGAGCTTGAGCATGTATCTATCCTTGGGTGGAGGGAACAACTTGAAAATTATACTTCGCCGACAGCTTTGGCGTTGATGCTGAGCGCATGCACCGGGCCGCGCATCAGTTCACCGGCCGCATCATAAATCATGCGGTGGCGGGCGACGGTGTTTTTGCCGGCAAAGGCTGCGGCGACGATATCGATGTGATAGTGGCCGCCGCCGCTACGCGCACCGACATGTCCGGCATGCAGGTGGGAGTCGTCGCGGATAGCCAGCGCCGCAGGTTGCAGGGCGGCAGTCAGGCGCTGCTGCAACAGGTTGACGGTTTCGCCGCTCACGCCGGCAGGGCTTTCTTGAAAGGCTTGACGGTGACCTTTTCGTAGACGCCGGCGGCAATGTACGGATCGGCATCGGCCCAGGCCCTGGCAGCTTCCAGCGACACGAATTCGGCAATGATCAGGCTGCCCGAGAAGCCGGCCGGACCCGGATCGGGCGAGTCGATGGCCGGGCAGGGGCCGGCGATGACCAGCCGACCGTCGGCTTGCAAGGCCTGCAGGCGGGCCAGGTGGGCGGGGCGGGCGGCCAGGCGCTGGTCGAGCGTGCCGGCGCGGTCTTCGGCGATAAAGGCGTAAAGCATCATTTTTCCTCGATGTACTTCGACAGCAGCATGCCCTGGCCGAGCACGAATACCAGCATCAGGCCCATGCCGCCGAACAGTTTGAAATTGACCCAGGTATCGGTCGGGAAATTGAAGGCGATGACCAGGTTGAGCACGCCCATGACAGCGAAGAAGGCGATCCACGCCAGGTTGAGCTTGCCCCAGACCGGCTCGGGCAGCGTCAATTGCTCGCCGAGCATGGCCTTGATCGGGTTCTTCTTGAGCAGCAGTGCACTGAAGGCCATGCTGCCGGCGAATACCCAGTACAGGATGGTCGGCTTCCACTTGATGAAGGATTCGTTCTGGAAGGCCAGGGTCAGGCCGCCGAAGACGACAACCAGGCCGAGGCTGATCCACAGCATCTTGTCGACCTTGCCGTGGCGGAAATGCACCCAGGCGATCTGGGCGACGGTGGCGGCAATGACGACGACGGTGGCGAGCAGGATGGGGGCCTGCTTGGCGTCGACCAAAGCCGAGCCGAGCAGCGAGGCCATCCAGCTGGCGGCGGTTTCCGGGTTCTTTTCCGAGTACTTGAAGGCGGCGAAAAAGAGGATGACGGGGAAGAGGTCGAAGAGCAGTTTCATGGCGGGGCATTATATACTCAGGTCCAATCCCGTCCTGCAAGCCGCGAACACCATGCACACCGTCCTGATTGTCGATGACAGCGACATCAACCTGACCTTGATCAAGGCCCTGGTTCTCAAGCTGGGGGAGTGCAGCCCGGTGCTCTTCGACCGGCCGGTGGCTGCGCTTGAGTGGTGCCGCGACAACGTGCCGGACCTGGTCATCGTCGATTACATGATGCCGGAAATGGACGGCCTGAAATTCATCGCCGCCTTTCGCGCCCTGCACGGCCGCAATGAAATCCCGATGCTGATGATCACCGCCAACGACCAGCGGGACATCCGCTACGAAGCCCTGCTCGGCGGCGCCAACGATTTCCTGACCAAGCCGATCGACCGCATCGAGTTCAGCGCCCGGGCGCGCAACATGCTGTCCTTGCGTACCGGCCAGAAATTCCTTGCCGACCGGGCCGAACATCTCGCCGCGCTGGTCGATGAGCGCACCAGCGAGATCCGCGAGCGAGAGAAAGAACTCATCTTCCGCATGTCGCGGGCGGCGGAATTCCGCGATCCGGAAACCGGCGCCCACATCCAGCGCATGGCGCATTATTCCCAGATCATCGCCCGTGGACTCGATCTCGGGCCGGCCATGGAAAAGCTGGTGCTCGAAGCGGCGCCCATGCACGATGTGGGCAAGATCGGCATTCCCGATTACATCCTGCTCAAGCCGGGCAAGCTGACACCGGAAGAGTTCGAGGTGATGAAAGGGCATGCCCGGCTCGGCTACGAACTGCTCAAGGACAGCGGTTCGGAAATCCTGCGCGCCGGTGCCGAAGTGGCGATGTCGCATCACGAGAAATACGATGGCTCGGGCTATCCCTTCGGGCTGAAAGGCACGCAGATTCCGCAACTGGGACGCATCGTCGCGGTGGCTGACGTGTTCGATGCCCTGACCTCGGAGCGCCCCTACAAGCGGGCCTGGTCGCTGGACGATGCCTGCCGCTTTCTGGAAGAAGGGCGTAGTAAGCATTTCGACCCCTTGTGCGTCGAAGCCTTTCTGGCCGGCTGGGAAGACATCCTGGAAATTCGTCAGCGCTTTCGCGACGAGGAAGTTCCGCAAATCTGAATACGTGTCAGTGCGCCGCACCGCCCCGCGATGCCGGCGCCAGGGAGATGAGAATGGCTGCAGCTTTTGTACTGGACCGCGCTTCCATCCTCGAACGCCTGGGGGGCGACGAGGAAATCTACGCCATGATGGTCGACATGTTTGTCGCCGATGTGGAGAACAACTGCACCGCACTCGCCACGGCACTCGCGGCCGGTGACGTGGAGTCGCTGAAGCGCGCGGCGCATACCGTCAAGGGCCTGCTGGCGACCTTCTCGGATGATGACGGTGCCGTTGAAGCGAATTTCGTCGAGAAAAACGCCCGGGAAGACGAACTTGCCAACCTGGGCCCCGCCGTTGCGGATATTCAGTCCCGCCTGCGTGAAGTGTCTGCCGTTCTAAGCGCCGGGCAGGCGTAAGCAGTCTGCGGCGCCTACCGCCTCGCCAGCCGGGGCGTGCGGCACGACGCCAAGCAGCGGCGCCTTCAGGCGTGACTGCAGCGCCGCCAGGTTTTCCTCGAAACGCGACATGGCCGGATCGATGCGGTTGGCCACCCAGCCGGCCAGTTGCAGGCCGCGGGCGGCAATCGCTTCCGCCGTCAGCAGGGCGTGGCTGATACAACCCAGGCGCATGCCGACAACCATGATCACCGGCAGGTCGAGGTCGACCGCCAGATCATCGCTGCCCTGGTCTGCGCCGAGCGGTACGCAGAAGCCGCCCACCCCCTCGACGATGACCATATCGGCCTGTTGCTGCGCCGTCGCGCAGGCTGACCGGATGGTCGCAAAGTCGATGGCCACGCCCGCTTCGGCCGCCGCGATGTGTGGCGCAACGGCCGGGGTGAAACAGTAGGGATTGACCAGCGCGCGCGGCAGATCGACGCTGCTCGCCGCCCGGATGTTCTCCACATCCTCGTTCAGGCCGGCGGCATCGGTGCCGGCAGCAACCGGCTTGAGGCCGGCGGCACGCAGTCCGTCGCGCCGGGCACGGTGGAGCAGGGCGCAGGTGATGAAGGTCTTGCCGATCTCGGTATCGGTGCCGGTCAGGAAATAAGCGTGATTCATGGGTGGGCGTGCAGGGTCAGGACATCGTAGGTGAGAGGCAGGCCGTCAGCCGTGCGCTGCGCTTCGTAGGCCGCCTCGGCGCGCAGGAAGGAGGCTCGGCTCATCAGTCCGGTGCGCCGGCCGTCGCCGACCTGGTTGGCGCCCACGGCCTTGACCGCGCGCAGCAGGGACTTGAAATCGGCATAGTGCGCCATCTGCGTCGTGCGCTGCACGCTGACCGCCGACAGGCCGGCGGCGACCGCCATCTGTCCGATTTCATCGGCCGTGTGGAAGGCCAGGGTGTGGCGGTACTCATCGACCCCGGCGAAAGCACGGCGCAGTTCGTGGAAGGTGTCCGGGCCAAGGCTGGCCAGCGCCAGGTGGCCGGCCGGGCGCAACAGGCGGCGGGCTTCGCGCAGCACGGCCGCCAGGTCGCACCATTGCACGGCCAGGCTGGACCAGAAAAGGTCGAGGCAGGCATCGGCCAGCGGCAGGTGTTCGAGGTCGCCGGCCATGCGGCAGCAGGGCGTGGCGACATGCCGCAGCATGGCCGGGGACAAATCCAGCGCGACGACATGGGCCTGTGGAAAGCGCTGGCGGAGCTCGGGCAGCGCATAGCCCGTGCCGCAGCCGGCATCGAGCAGCCGGCCGACCGGCCCGGGCGGCAACTGCTCGGCCAGCTGGTGGCAGATGCGGCGCTGCATGTCGGCCGCACTGTCGTAGGTCGGGGCGGCGCGTTCGAAGGACTGCCGGATGCGCGCCTTGCTCGGTCTATTCATGCAGGAAGCTGCGTGCCCGGGCCACGAAATCGTCGGCGCGGGACAGGAAGGGGGCGTGGGCGCACTCGGCGAAGGCGGCAACTTGCGCACCGGGGATCAGCGCGGCCAGTGCGTCGGCGGCGCCGAGCGGCATCAGCGGATCGGCGGCGCCGTGGATGAGCAGGGTCGGGCAGGCCACCTGGGGAGCGGCGGGGCGCAGGTCGACATCGCGCAGCCAGCGCAGGCCGGTGGCCAGGACTTCCCCGCTCGGGCGCGGGTCGGCCAGTTGCAGCAATTCAGCCGTCACGCTCTTGGCACGGGCATCGCCGCGATTGAAGCCGCCGACGAAGCGCGGCAGCATGGCCTCGACATCGGCCGCGATGCCGGCGGTGAATTCGGCCAGCATGGCCGGCGGCATGGCGTGCGGCCAGCCGTCGCGCTGCACGAAGGAGGCGGTGCCGGCGACGAGCAGCAGCTTGCCGACCTTGTCCGGATGGCGGGCGGCGACGGCCAGTGCCATCTGGGCGCCGAGCGACCAGCCGCCGAGCGCGGTGCCCGGCTGCAGGCGGCCGGCGATGGCGTCGACCGCGGCATCGAAATCGGCAATCAACGGTTCGCTGCCGTAGCCGGGGAGGTCGATGATCTGGCCACCGAGGGCGGCGACCGTGGCGGCAACCGGCGTACGGCCGACGCACCAGCCGGGGAGAAAGACGAAGGGAGCGCTCATGCGAGTTCCTTGAGGGCGGAAATCAGGTGGTCGATGTCGCCGGCGGTGTGGGCGGCCGAGACGGAAATGCGCAGGCGGGCCGTACCCTTGGGCACCGTTGGCGGGCGGATGGCCGGCACCCACAGGCCGCGCTCCCACAAGGCTTTCGACAGGGTGACAGCGGCCTCGTTGTCGCCGACGATGTAGGGCTGGATGGCGGTGGCCGAGGGGAGCAGCGGCTTGCCGGCCAGGCCCTCGCGCAACTGGGCGATGCGGGCCATCAGGTTGGCGCGCAGGGCGTCGCCGTTGCGAATGATGTGCAGGCTCTTGCTCAGTGCGCAGGCGATGGCGGGCGGGGCGGCGGTGGTGAAAATGTAGCTGCGGCCCTTGTTGAGCAGGTAGTCGATGGCGGTGGCGGAGCCGGCGACGAAGGCACCGCCGACGCCGGCCGCCTTGCCGAGCGTGCCCATGAGCAGGATGCGCGGCGAGGCCGGCAGGTTGAAGTGAGCCAGGCTGCCCTCGCCATGCAGGCCGAGGACGCCGAAGCCGTGCGCGTCGTCGATCACCAGCCAGGCGTCGTAGCGTTCGGCCAGGGCGAAGATCAGCGGCAGTGGGGCAAGGTCACCGTCCATGCTGAACACGGCGTCGGTGACGATCACCTTGCGGGCAGCATTGCTGGCGGCCAGTTGCCGTTCCAGTGCGGCGACGTCGTTATGTGGGTAGCGCTGCACCTCGGCGCCGTTGGCCTTGGCCAGTTGCATGGCGTCGATCAGCGAGGCGTGGTTCAGCTTGTCGGCGAATACCGCGTCGCCGCGCCCGGCCAGGGTCGGCGTCACGGCGAGGTTGGCGAGGTAGCCGGTGGAGAAGGTCAGGGCGCGTTCGAAACCGGTGAAGGCAGCGATTTCGTTTTCCAGCTGGTCATGTGGCGTCAGGTGGCCGCTGACCAGGTGCGAGGCGCCGCTGCCGGCCCCCCAGCGCAGTGCGCCGTCAGCCAGCGCCTGGGCGATGTCGGCATTGCCGGCCAGGCCCAGGTAATCGTTGCTGGCAAAATTGAGCACCTCCTGGCCATCGACCCGGGCGATGCGCCCGGCCGGCGAATCCAGTACACGGCGGCGGCGGGTCAGGCCGGCGGCCGCGATGTCGGCCAGTTCGGCCGCGAGTTGGGTGTCGAGTCGGGAGGCGCTCATGTCAGGCAAGAGTGAAATGCTTGCGCCCGGGCAGGCGGTAGGTTTCGAAATCGGCGCGGTCGAGTGTCCAGATGTCGGTGCAGCCGGTTTTCAGCGCAGCGACGATCAGCGAGGCATCGGCCAGGTCCATCGGGCGGTCGGCGTAGCGTTCGATCCAGTCGATAGCTGTTACCAGTTCCTCGCGGCCGAGCGGCAGCAATTCGAGCCCGCCGCGTTCGATCCAGTGATAGAGCGGTAGCGTGGCGCCCACCGTATCGGTCAGATGGGCGAATTCAGTCAGCACGGCCCACGTGGTCAGCAGGCGCCCCTGGTGCTGCTTGAGGCGGGCCGTGCAAGCGGCATGGTGCTTGTCGCGCCGGTTGGCGAGGGCGACCAGCGGGCCGGTATCGACCAGCAGCAGGTTCATTTGGCGGCTTGCCCGTGTTTGCGGGCAATAGCGGCGCGCACGGCGTGACGGCTGTTTTCGGCGGCATTCTCGTCAAGTTCCAGCGCGCCGACGAAACCGGTTTCACAGGCCAGTTCGTAGGGCGTGCGTGGCGGGGCCTCGGCGACAAAGCGTTTTTCCAGCAACTCGATGATCACCTCGGACTTGCTGCGCCGCGTTTCGACGCAATAGCGCGCCAGAGCCTGTTCGAGGCGCGGGGGGATGCGGACGGTGGTGGTCATCGGTTTCCTCCGGAGGGTGGTGTATTAACGGTAATACAAAACAATGCGGAGGACAAGATTGGGGTCAAAGCACTGCGGCCAGTGCGCCCTCGATCGCCTGGGCGAGATGGGCGATTTCGTCGTCGCCGACGATGTAGGGGGGCATCAGATAGACCGTGTTGCCGATCGGCCGGATCAGCGCTGAGCGGTCGAGGGCGGCGCGATAGAATTTGCGCGAGAAATGCGGGTCGTCGCTGGCGACATCGAAGGCCGCGATCATGCCGCGCTGGCGCAAGTGGCGAACCTGCGGGTGGTCGGCCAGCGGCGCGAGGGCGGTGCCGATGGCCCGGGCCTTGGCGCGGTTGGCGGCAATCACGTCGTCCTGTTCGAAGATGTCGAGCGTCGCCAGCGCGGCGCGGCAGGCCAGCGGGTTGCCGGTGTAGCTGTGCGAATGCAGGAAGGCGCGGGCGACCGAATCGTCGAGGAAGGCGGCGTAGATCGTGTCGCTGCACAGCACGATGGACAGCGGCAGGTAGCCGCCGGAGATGCCTTTTGACAGGCACATCAGGTCGGGGCGAATGTCCGCCTGCTCGTGGGCGAAGAAAGTGCCAGTGCGGCCGCAGCCGACGGCGATTTCGTCGCAGATCAGGTGCACCTCGTAGCGGTCGCACAACTGGCGGGCGAGGCGCAGGTATTCCGGGTCGTACATCGCCATGCCGGCGGCGCCCTGCACCAGCGGCTCGACGATCAGCGCAGCGGTGCGTTCGCCATTCTGTTCCAGCCAGTTTTCCAGCCCGGCAGCGGCGCGGCGGGCGACGTCGGCCGGCGATTCGCCGGCTTCGGCCAGGCGGAAATCCGGCGAGGGCAGCACGTGGGCGGCGGCGCGGACGAGCGGGGCGTAGGCATCCTTGAAAATCGCCACGTCGGTAACGGCCAGCGCGCCGACCGTTTCGCCGTGGTAGCTGCCGGCCAGGCAGAGGAATTCCGATTTCTCCGGGCGGCCGACATTGCGCCAGTAGTGGAAGCTCATCTTCAGCGCGATCTCGGTGGCCGAGGCGCCGTCCGAGGCGTAGAAGGCGTGGCCGAGCGTGCCGCCGGTCAGGGCCGACAGGCGCTCGGAGAGTTCGACCACCGGCTGATGGGTAAAACCGGCGAGCATCACATGCTCAAGCGTTTCCAGCTGCTCACGCAGCGCCGCGTTGATGCGCGGGTTGGCGTGGCCGAACAGGTTGGTCCACCACGAGCTGATGCCGTCGAGGTAACGGTTGCCGTCGAAATCATGCAGCCAGGCGCCTTCGCCGCGGGCGATGGGGACCAGCGGCAGGTAGGCGGGGGCGCCGGGCCGGGCGTGATGCTGCATCTGCGTGCAGGGGTGCCAGACAGCCGCCTGGCTGCGCGCCAGCCAGTCTTCGTTCGACGACGTGCGCATCAGTGCAGGATCTGCGAACCGGCGGCGTTCGGCTGTTCCGGCATCTCGGCATGCACCAGCTCGCCCTCGCGGTTCGGGAAGAGCGGGGCGCCGCAGTCGTCGCAGAATTCCATCGGGAAATGATGGTCGAGGAAGAGCACTTCCTTGACGCCGGTTTCACGCAGCACGGCCTCGATCTCGCCGGCGGCATCGGTCGCCTCGTCCTCGGTGCCGAGCAGCGGCCAGACGATGCCGTGGTAGACCTCTTCGCCACTCTTCGGGCCGAGGCTGACGCGGTATTCCTCCATGCGGCGGTCGTAGCAGGGGCCGACGACGGCGCGGATATCGGCCGGCATCAGGCTGAGCATGGTTTGCAGGAAGGCGACGGAAGCCTTCAGGGAATAGGGACGCGACAGGCGGTCGGCGTTGCGGCAGGCAGCGTGGTAGGCATCAGCCAGCAGCGGCTGCCAGGCGCAGCCGGTGAGCAGCGGCTCCAGGCTGGGGCTGCCTTGCTTGATCCATTCCTTGAGCGCGGTTTCCTTGTTGCCACCATCGGCTTCATTCCAGCGGAACAGCGGCTTGCCGCGCGGCACGGCGATGGTGCCGACCAGGTAGCGCACGTCGGACAGGAAGCGATTGGTTTCCGGCATGGTGCTGGCATCGATGCCCAGGTGCTTGTCGGCCAGGGCGGCTTCGCCGAGTTGTTTGGTCAGTTGCCAGGTGTCGCAGAAGCTGCGTGGCAGCTGATCGGGGCTGAACAGGAAATCGGCCATCGCCAGGCGGGTGTCGCCACCGAAGACATGGGCGCCGAGCTGCACGGCCAGTGCCTGCAGCGTGCTCTGCGGCAAGGCGCAGGCGGGAATCGAGAAGCGCGACCAGGCAAGGACCGGCGCGGCAAAGAGCTGGATGTCGAATTCCTGGCCCTGGGCGTCGATGCGCAGGGTTTCGGCGCGCGACTCGACCATGTCGGCCAGCTCGTCGTGGGCCCGCGGGTTGGCCTCGAACAGGCGGTCGAGCGCGGTGTTGATGTCATCCTCGGCACCATGCCTGAGCAGGCCATCGACGGCCTCGGCCAGCTGGCTTTCCCAGAAACTGTCCTCCAGCTTGCCGCCGGATTCGGAGAGGCCGGTGGCCAGGCGTTGCAGTTCGGCCGCTTCGCGGGAGAGACGGTCGCGCGAACCAAAGCGGGTGCGTTTCATCGGTGATCCAGAAAATACAAAAAAGAGATTTTACCAGCCGGTAAAATGGCGCACAGCACAATCCTTCGCTTCCAGCCCGTTCCGACCATGCTCATCTTCCTTTCCCCCGCCAAGTCGCTGGACTTCACCACGCCGCCCCATGTCGCCAGCTTCACGCAGCCCGGCTACCTGCAACAGTCGGAAACCCTGATCCGGCAGTTGCGCCATCTGTCGCCGGCCGACATCGCCAGGCTGATGGATCTGTCCGACCAGCTGGCCCTGCTCAACTTCGAACGCTATGCCGACTGGTCGCTGCCCTTCACCCCGGAAAACGCCAAGCAGGCCGTACTCGCCTTCGATGGCGATGTGTACGACGGGCTGGCGGCAAGAAACCTGAGTGCCGACGACCTCGCCTTCGCCCAGCAGCATGTACGCATCCTGTCCGGCCTCTACGGCATCCTGAAGCCGCTCGACCTGATGCAGCCCTACCGGCTGGAAATGGGCACCCGCTTTGCCAATGCGGCAGGCAAGGACCTGTATGCCTTCTGGGGCGAGACCCTGCTCGACGCGATCAATGCCGAACTCGACGCCATGCCGCGCCCGGTGGTGGTCAACCTGGCGTCCGAGGAGTATTTCAAGGCAGCGCTCGGCCGCAAGATCCAGGGCACGGTGATCCAGCCGGTGTTCGAGGACTGGAAGAACGGCAAGTACAAGATCATCAGCTTCTACGCCAAGCGGGCCCGTGGCCTGATGACGCGTTATGCGGTGCTCAACCGACTGACCGAACCGGAGGGGCTGCAGGGCTTCGATACCGACGGCTACGGCTTCGTGCCGGAAGCCTCGGATGCGACGACCTGGGTTTTCCGCCGTCGCGAGGGCTAAGCCGGGCCGCTCAAACCGGCCGGGTCAGCCGAGCGTTTGCAGCACCTGGCGGATGTTGTCCAGTTCGGCGAGCAGCGGGGCGACCAGGGCTTGGTCGGCGGTGACTGCTGGATCCTTCAGGCTGCGTTCGACCTCGGCCGCCATTTCACCCAGCCGCTCGATGCCCAGGCTGAGGGCGATGCCCTTCAGGCTGTGCGCGCTGCGGGTGGCTTCCGGCCGTTGCCCTGTGGCGATGAACAGGCGCAGGTCGTGGTCGATTTCGGCGGCATGGCTGTCGCGGAACTTGACCAGCATGCGGCGATAGAAATCCACCTTGTTGCGCACCCGGGCCAGACCGCCGGCGACATCGATACCCGGCAATTCGGGAAGGGCAGGGGCGGCCGCAGCCTCGCCTGTGCCGGCCGGCAGCGCAGCGGGCGTGAGCGGAGCTGGTGGCGGCGATGCTGAGGTAGGGCTGGGCATCGGGGCCGCCGGCCTGGCATTCGCCAGCATGTCGGCGATCAGGCGGAGCAGCTTTTCGAGATCGACCGGCTTGGTCAGGTAGGCATTCATGCCGGCGGCCAGGCTCTGCTCGCGGTCATTTTCCAGCGCCCCGGCGGTCAGGGCGATGATCGGCAGGTCGGCGTATTCCGGCATGGCGCGCAGCTTGCGGGTAGCGGTAAAGCCGTCCATGACCGGCATCTGGCAGTCCATCAGGATCACGTCCGGCCGGTGTTCGCGTACCCGGGCCAGGGCTTCTGCCCCGTTGCTGGCCAGGCGAATGCTCAGGCCGGCCGTGGCGAACAGCTCGCTCATCAGGTCGCGATTCAGTTCGATGTCGTCCACGACCAGGATGTCGGCCTCCTGCAATTGCGCGATGGACGACAGGTCGGGCGCCCGGACGACCGGCGTGGCCGGCGTCGGGTTGGCCAGGCCGAGCGATTTGGCCAGTGCGGCATACAGGCGGCGCAGGCTGGTCGGCTTGAGCAGGATGGCGTCGGCAGCAACGGCGCCGCCTTCGGGCGAGCTGATGGCGCTGAGCGAGGAGAGCAGGATCAGGCCGGGCAGGCGCTCCGGCGCCGTGCGGAGCAGGGTGGCGATGATCTCCTGGCCGTTGGGGGAAGGCATCTGCCCGTCGAGCAGGGCGGCCAGGTAGGGATGGTTCGCTTGGCTGAGCGCGGCCAGCGCGCTTTCCCCCGAGGCATGGGCGTCGACGCTGAGGTTCAGCTGCTGGCACAGGGCGCTCAAGGTGGCGCGGGTCAGCGGGTTGTCGTCGGCGATCAGGACGCAGCGCTTGGCGAAATGAGCGAGCCGGGGCGCCAGCTCGGCGGCCGGTGTCGGCAGCCCGGCAGTGATGCCGACGCGAACCGTGAAGTGGAAGGTGCTGCCCTGGCCTTCGATACTGTCCAGCCAGACGCGGCCGCCCATCAGTTCGACCAGGCGCTTGCAGATCACCAGGCCGAGGCCGGAACCGCCATAGCGCCGGGTGGTCGAGGAATCGGCCTGGCTGAAGGCGGTGAATAGCACCTCCTGCTGCTCCGGGGTAATGCCGATGCCCTCGTCGCTGACCGAGAAATGCAGTACCGCCTGTTCCGCCGTACTGCTTTCCAGGCGGCAGCCCAGGCGCAGGTTGCCGGCAGGCGAAAACTTGATGGCGTTGCCGAGCAGGTTGATGAGGATCTGCTTGATGCGCAGGGGGTCACCCACGAAGCTGCGCGTCACCTCCGGTGCCAGGTCGATGCACAGCTCCAGCCCCTTTTCCTCGACATGGCCGATGAGCAGGTCGTTGATGTCGTCGAGCAGCATGGGCAGCTCGAAATCCAATTGTTCGATGCTCAGCTTGCCGGCCTCGATGCGCGAGAAGTCGAGGATGTCATTGATGATGCCGAGCAAATGGTCGGCCGCCCGGCGGATCTTGCTGATGTGCTGCTGCTGGACGGGGTTGAGCGCGGTCAGCAGGCAGAGGTCGGACAACCCGAGAATGGCATTGAGCGGCGTGCGCACCTCGTGCGACATGTTGGACAGGAAGTTGCTCTTGGCCCGGCTGGCGGCCTCGGCCTGCTGCATGGCCAGGCGCAGGTCATGGGTCTGCTCCTCGACCATGCGGGCGAGGTTATCGCGGTGGTTGCGCAGTTCCTCGGCGGTTTCGTGCAGCATGCTCTCGTTTTCACGCAGCGCCTTTTCCCGCGCCTTGAGGGGCGAGATGTTGGTCGCCACGACTACCGCGCCTTCCAGTTTGCCGGCCTGGCTGTGCAACAGGCTGGCGTGCACGAGATAGGGAATGCGCCCGCTTTCCGCATCCCGCGCAGGCGCGGCGGCATGGCGGAAATAAAGTTCGGCCGAGAAGCGGCCCCCGGCGGCGCGGATGGCATTGAGCAGTAGCGGCGGTGTTGGCACCGGCAGCATGATGCGCAGTTGACGGAAGCTCTGTTCGCTCAGGCAATCCTCAAAATAGCCGCCGATCAGCGACCCGGCGCTGTAACCCAGTTCCTGTTCGAGCAGTGGATTGACGCGCAGGACCCGGCCATCCGGGCCGAGCATGACGAAAATTTCCGCCATGGTGCCGATGGCGCGCTCCAGGGCGCCATGCACCTGGGCCAGTTCGCTCGACCGCCGCTGCAACTCGTCCTGCTGTTTTTCCTGCTCGGAAATCAGCAGCTCCAGGGTTTCGGTGCTCTGGATCAGTTCGCCTTCCAGCGCCTGGTTGGCTTCGCGCAGCACGTCGAGTTCGGTGTTCAACTCGGCCACCAGGCTGTCGTCCTGCGGTGTGAAGCGCTGGCAAACCAGGGTGACGGTTTCGGCGACGGCGGCCGCCACTTCGATCGACAGGCCGGGAACGAAGGTGGTGACCGGGCCGATTTCGGCGGCGATCACGTCGATGAGCGGCGGGTGGGGGATGGTTTCCCGCACTGCTTCGAGCAGGTAGCCTACCCCGGCACCGTGGCCGCCGTGGTGGTTCTCGACCGGCACTTCGCGCGGACGCAGCAGGTGCACGCTGCCCGGCCGGGGGCCGGCCATGGCGTCGATGACGATGACGTGGGCCACGTTTTCAAAGTAATGCAGCGCATCGAGGCCGCGATTGCCGCAATCGACGATATCGGCGCCGGCGCACTTCACCTGCTTGCGCAGGGCGAGCGCGACGGCTGGCCCGTACCCGTCATCCCCGTGCAGGGGATTGCCGAAGCAGAGGACGCGGAGCCGGACCCGGTCAGACATTGAAATGAGTCTTTCGCTGGCTGCCGATGAAATGCACGGTGCACACCAGGCAGGGATCGTGCGAGCGCACGATGTGGCCGATGTCGACCGGGTTGGCCGGGTCGGGAACCGGCAGGCCGACGATGCTTTGCTCCCAGTGGCCGTGGCGCCCGGCGCTGTCGCGCGGCGAGGCATTCCAGGCGGTCGGCGTGACGATCTGGTACTTGTCGATGACGCCGTTCCGGATGCGCAGCCAGTGGCCGAGGCCGCCACGCGCCGCCTCGACCAGGCCGTAGCTTTCGCCATCCGGCCAGATGTCGATGCCCGGGTCGATGTAGTGCGGCTGATCCATGCTCGCCTTGATCGCCTGCAACGTTTCGCTCATGGCGCCGATCAGCCAGCCGGCGCGGCGCAGACGGGCGAACTGGCGCAGCCAGGTGTTGTCGCCTTCGCGGGCGAGCAGGTCGCTGATCAGCGGCTCGCCGGCAATGCGCAATTCGGCCAGCGGGCCGGTCTGCACCACCTTGTCGCCGTAACGCGGTGCCTTGGCCCAGGTGTAACGATCGCTGCCCGGCTGGTGGTCGGGAATGGTCTCGCCCTCCCAGGGGTGCCGCCCGCCGGGGTAGTCGAGGAACCAGCTATGGCGGACGTGCTCGTTGATTTGCGACTGGTCGAGCGTTTCGATCTGTTGCGTATCGGCATTGAAGAATCCGGCCGGCAGTTCCCGCGCCTCGCTGAGCGGCTGCGGATTGACCCCGTAGCTGAGCAGGTGGCCGGTGCCCCGGCCCAGGCGGTGCAGGCCGATATCGCGGCTGAAACGGTTGAACAGGCCGAGGGCGCTGCGCTCGCGGCCGCCTGCCGCGGCCTGCCAGCGGAACAGGGCGTCGGCGCTGTCGAGCGCCATCCACTCTTCCAGACGGCCGCCGATGACGGACTGCTCGAACCAGGCCCGCACGGCAGCCAGAATGCCGCGGCTGTCGAGAATGCGCCGGCTGTTGGCCGGCTGCGAGATGCCGCCGGGCAGCATGTAGGTCGAATGTGGCCATTGGCCGCCGAACAGGGCGACGATACCGAGCACGTCGCGCGTGGCCTTGAGCGTGCCGCGCACGACGCTGCCCTTGAGCGGTGTAAAGGCATCACGCAATTCCGCCGCCAGCGGATGGGCAGCGTAGATGGCGTTGCAGAAATCCGGCGTGAAGAACAGGAAGCTCTGGCGCAGGTCGCTCTGCAGGGTTTCTGCCATCAGGCACAGGTTGCGCACCTGCACGGCGTGGGCGGGCGGTGTGATGTGGGCGATCTGCTCCAGCGCCAGTGTCGCGGCATAGAGATGGGCGGTGCCGCAGATGCCGCAGACGCGGGGGGTGATGACCAGCGCATCGCGCGGTGCGCGGCCGATCATGATCTGCTCGAAGCCGCGGTACAGGGTGCCGACGCAGCGCGCATCGACAACCACGCCGTCTTCCAGGTCGACCTGGAATTCGAGGTCGCCCTCGACGCGGTTCAGGTCAATATCGACAGTGATGCGGCTCATCGTCAGGGCTCCATTTCGCGCTTGACCACCCGTTCGGGTGCAGCGGCGCGCGCCAGGTTCTTGTAGGCCATGTATTTCGCGCGGGCCACGCCGAGCGGCAGAAACTTGGGCACGACGCCGATCTTCGGGGTGACGAAGAGGTCACGGTTGGCCGGGAAGTCGGGCGAGGTGCAGCCAAAGCAGGGCACGCCGGCGCGCGTCTTGCTGTTTTGCCCGTTCCACAACTCCGAGTTGCACGGGGCGACGGTTTGCGGGCCGCGGCAACCGAGGTTGAAGAACAGGCAGCCCCGGCCGCCGAGCACGTTATCCTCGATGTCGTATTCGTGATATTCGTTGCGCGTGCAGCCCTGGTGCACCAGGGTGGAGAAGAAGGCCGTCGGGCGGTTGAGCGTGTCGAGCGCGAGCGGCTCGTTTTCAGCCAGCATGGCCAGCAGGCGGGTCATCGTGTTGGGGTGGGCCGGGCAGCCGGCGACATTGATCACCGGCTGGCCGTGGCGTGTCCGCCAGTCGGCACCGAGCAGGCCGCCCGGCTGGTTGTTCAGGTATTGCAAGCCGGTGCAATCGGTGGGGTTCGGCCCGGCGGCATGCACGCCGCCGAATGCGGCGCAGGTGCCCATGGCGACAACGTGGGTGGCGAGCGGGGCCAGTTGGCGCACGATGTCGATCTTGGCCCGGCCTTTCCAGGTGTCGTACTGGCCGCTACCGTTGGGGCCGGTCATCAGGCTGCCCTCGATGCACAGGATGTCGAGCTTTTCCCGGCCGCTGAGCAGGGCGTCGAGCACGTCGCCAAAGCGATGTTCGGCGGTCAGCGAGGGATGCCACAGGAAGCTCAGGCCATAGTGCTCGACCAGATTCTCGATGCTGGGCCGGTCGGCACAGAGCAAAGCCATCGAGTCGCCACTGCAGGCGCCGGTTTGCATCCAGACGATATTGGCCATGACCGCTCTCCCGGGGGCTGCTTGTGGGTGGATGCAGCGCTTACTGCATCAAAATATCAAAAGTAGCCGAGAAAATTATTGTGTTGTTAATTTTAATGATTAAACCATTATTCAGGCAACTACTGTTTTTCCTATGTAGTCATTTGAGTCCGTTATCAGGCGCGACGCAAGGGCCGGGCCGACAATCTGAAAGGCCAGTTTCGTCCGCCCGCGCAGTTTGAGCAGGGCCTTGTCCTTGCTGACCAGCACATCGGCACTGCAGCGGGCTGACAGTTCGAGAAACTTCTGGTCGTCGCGGTCCTTGCAGCGCGGCAGGGGAGGGGCTTCACCCTCGGGAAACACCGTGACCAGGCTGCTGTAGCGGGCGTAGCGCTCGCTGATCATGCCCGGCGTCAGCTTGAGTTGCGGGTAGGTCAGCACGCGTTGCAATTCGTCCAGCGTGCGCTGGTCGGCCATGCATTCGATAAGGCCGGCTTCGAGGGCGGCCATGATCGGCACGGCGTCGGTATTTCCCCAATGAAACAGATCGAGGACCACATTGGTGTCGAGAACGAGGCGCAGCATGGAGCCATTATAATGCGCGCCTTTCTGCCGCCCCTGGTAAATCCCCCATGTCCCGTATCCTGCTCGCTCCGATGGAAGGCCTGGCCGACCCCCTGATGCGCAATGTGCTGACGGCGATTGGCGGCTACGACTGGGGGATTTGCGAATTCGTCCGCGTCACCGAGAGCGTGTTGCCCAATCGCACCTTCCTGCGCACTTGCCCGGAGTTGTTGCACGACAGCCGGACCGATGCCGGCACACCGATGCGCGTCCAGTTGCTCGGCTCCGATCCGCATTTCATGGCGGCCAATGCGCGGCGTCTGGTCAAGCACCGGCCGGCCGGGGTGGATATCAATTTCGGTTGTCCGGCACCAACGGTGTTCCGCCACCGTGGCGGTTCGGCGCTGCTCGGCGAGCCGGATTTGCTGCACGCCATTGTCAGCGCCGTGCGTGCCGAAGTGCCGGCTGACATTCCGTTGACCGCCAAGATGCGCCTCGGTATCGCCGACAGCAGCCTGGCCGTCGATTGTGCCCAGGCCATCGAGGCGGGGGGCGTCGATGAACTGATCGTACACGGCCGGACCAAGGTCGACGGCTACAAGCCGCCGGCCCGCTGGGCGCAGATCGACCGGGTGCGGGCGGCGGTTGGCATCCCGATCATCGCCAATGGCGAGGTATGGACGGTGGCCGATTTCCGCCAGTGCCAGCAGGAGTCTGGCTGTGCCGACATCATGCTCGGGCGCGGCGCGCTGGCCGATCCGCTGCTGCCGCGCAAGGTGCGCGGCGAGGCGGGCGGTGGCTGGCCGGAACTGGTGCCTGCGGTGGCAACCTATTGGTACGGCGTGCGCGAGCGGGTCATGCCGGTGCATGCCGGCGGCCGCCTCAAGCAGTGGCTGATGCTGCTGCGCCGCCATTACCCGCAGGCCGAGGCGCTCTACCAGCAATTGCGGCCGGTCAAGGCGGCGGAAGACATCGACCGCCTGCTGCTCGCTGCGGGCATCCTGGAAACGCTACCCGACCGCCTGCTGCTGGCGGCCTGACGGATATCCTATGGCCGGCAATTCCCGTTTCATCAGCAGCGCCCAGAGCGGCCCGCACGACGATCTGGCGGCGCTGGTGCACCGCCACCTGGATCATCCCTTCCGCAAGCCGATACTCGATTACAACCGCCAGGCCTTCTCGGCGGCACTGGCTGCGCGCGACGCCTGGAACCCCGGCGCGCCGCTTGTCCTCGATGCCGGCTGCGGCGTGGGCTGGAGCACGCTGCGCCTGGCCGAACGCTACCCCGATCATTTCGTCATTGGCGTCGATCAATCGAGCGACCGCATCGGGCGGGGCAAACCCCTGGCACTGCCGGCCAACGCCCTTTTCGTGCGCGCCGATCTGGTCGATTTGTGGCGCCTGCTGCGCGCAGCGGATATTCGCCTGGCACGCCATTACGTGCTCTATCCCAACCCCTGGCCGAAGATCGGCCACCTCGCCCGGCGCTGGCATGGGCATGCGGTATTTCCCGACTTGCTGGCCCTGGGTGGTGTATTCGAGTGCCGCAGCAACTGGCGCATCTATATCGAGGAGTTGGCCATCGCCATCGGGCTGGCCACCGGCAAAGTCGCGTCCTGCCAGCCCTGGCTGCCGGAGGGCGAGCCGCTGACGCCGTTCGAGAAGAAATACCTGGCGTCCGGCCACGCGCTTTTTCGCCTGGTGGTCGACCTCGATTGACTCCCGCCCGCTGCCTTCCTGATTCCTGAACAGCCCGGCATGTCCGAACCTGTCTCTCCCTGCCAATCCTGCGGTGCCTGCTGCGCCAGCTTTCGCGTCGATTTTCATCCAGCCGAACTGGCCGGCGGCGCCTTTGCCTGGGGGCGGGGCGTTCCTGTGGCCATGACCCTGCCGGTGACGGCCGGCATTGTTCGGCTTTGCGGCACCGACGCCAGCGAGCCGCGCTGCATCGCACTGGCCGGTGAAATCGGCCAGGCGGTGCGGTGCACGATCTACGCCGAGCGCCCCTCGCCATGCCGCGAATTCGATATCGAACACGCGGCCTGCAACCGGGCGCGCCAGCGTCACGGTTTGCCGCCGCTATAAAGCTTGTTTATCCCCGTTTTGGTCGGACAAAGCTGTGGATAAGCTCGGGATCGTTGCGCTAAGTCGCTGAAGCGCAATGCAAAACCGGGTGTTGCACAAGATTTGTGCAAATGTCTGAAATGCCCATCCTGCAAGGCTTTTCGGCAATTGTGTGGTACGCGCAGGGACTTGCCCAGCCATCGGGTTTGTTCCCTGGCGACCGGCGGAGCGGCTGGCCGGCCAATGAATAAAGCTTATTTATCCCCGTTCTGGTCGGGTAAGTCTGTGGATAAGTTCTGGGTAGATTGGCCAAGCACTTGTCCGGCAAGGGTTTTACCCTTGTTGCCTAAGTTTTGAGCAATGATTGCTGCGGTGCACATCAATGCATGGCAAAAATCGCAAGATAAGCTATCATATATAAGACTTGCGAGCCGGCCCCGGGACGCTACCCGCCGATCCATTCGGCCGCCGCGATTGTCGTAAAATAATCGTTTCCCAGAGCAACCCTTTACGAAAGGAAGTCGCCGTGCTTGAAGCCTATCGCGCCCACGTTGCAGAGCGTGCAGCCCTCGGTATCCCTCCGCTGCCCCTGTCCAAGCAACAGACCACCGAACTGGTGGCCCTGCTGAAGAATCCTCCCGCCGGCGAAGAAGCCGCTCTGGTCGAACTGATCACCTACCGCGTTCCGGCCGGTGTCGATGACGCCGCCAAGGTCAAGGCCGAGTTCCTGGCCAAGGTCGCCAAGGGTGAAGAGTCCTGCGCCCTGATTTCCAAGGAAAAAGCCACCGAACTGCTCGGCACCATGCTCGGCGGCTACAACGTCAAGCCGCTGATCGACCTGCTCGGCTGCGCCACCTGCGGCGCCGTCGCCGCCGAAGGCCTGAAGAAGACCCTGCTGGTTTTCGACTTCTTCCATGATGTCGCCGAGCTGGCCAAGGCCGGCAATGCCAACGCCAAGGCTGTCATGCAGTCCTGGGCCGACGCCGAGTGGTTCACCTCGCGTCCGGAAGTCCCGGCTTCGCAGAAACTGACCGTCTTCAAGGTTACCGGCGAAACCAACACCGACGACCTGTCGCCGGCGCCGGATGCCTGGTCGCGTCCGGACATCCCGCTGCACGCGCTGGCTATGCTCAAGAACCCGCGTCCGGGTATCGAAGCCGACGAGCCGGGTTCGCGCGGCCCGATCAAGCAACTGGAAAAGCTGGCTGCTAAGGGCAACCTGATCGCCTACGTCGGTGACGTGGTCGGTACCGGTTCTTCCCGCAAGTCCGCCACCAACTCCGTGCTGTGGTTCACCGGCGAAGACATCCCCTTCGTCCCGAACAAGCGTTTCGGCGGCGTCTGCCTCGGCTCCAAGATCGCTCCGATCTTCTTCAACACGATGGAAGATGCCGGCGCCCTGCCGATTGAAATCGCTGCTGACCAGATGGACATGGGTGACGAGATCGAACTGACCGTCGACCAAGCCACCGGCAAGGTTGTTGCCACCAAGAACGGCGCCACAATTGCCGAATCCCAGCTCAAGACCCTCGTTATCCTCGACGAAGTCCGCGCTGGCGGCCGTATCCCCCTGATCATCGGTCGTGGTCTGACCACCAAGGCGCGTGAATTCCTCGGCCTGCCGCAATCGACCCTGTTCCGCCTGCCGCAAAACCCGGCCGACGACGGCAAGGGCTACTCGCTGGCCCAGAAGATGGTCGGCAAGGCCTGTGGCGTGACCGGCATCCTGCCGGGCACCTACTGCGAGCCGAAGATGACCACCGTCGGTTCGCAAGACACGACTGGCCCGATGACCCGCGACGAACTGAAAGACTTGGCCTGCCTCGGCTTCTCCGCCGATCTGGTCATGCAGTCCTTCTGTCATACCGCCGCTTATCCGAAGCTGGTCGACGTGCGCATGCACCGCGAACTGCCGTCCTTCATCTCGACCCGTGGCGGCGTTGCGCTGCGTCCGGGCGACGGCGTCATCCACTCCTGGCTGAACCGCCTGCTGCTGCCGGATACCGTCGGCACCGGCGGTGACTCGCACACCCGTTTCCCGATCGGCATCTCCTTCCCGGCTGGTTCCGGTCTGGTTGCCTTTGCTGCCGCCACCGGCGTCATGCCGCTGGACATGCCGGAATCCGTGCTCGTCCGCTTCAAGGGCGAAATGCAACCGGGCATCACCCTGCGTGACCTGGTCAACGCCATTCCGCTCTACGCCATCAAGGCCGGCTTGCTGACCGTCGAGAAGAAGGGCAAGAAGAACGTCTTCTCCGGCCGCATCCTCGAAATTGAAGGCCTGCCGAACCTCAAGGTCGAACAAGCTTTCGAGCTGTCCGACGCTGCCGCCGAGCGTTCGGCTGCCGCCTGTGCCGTCGCCCTGAACAAGGAACCGATGGTCGAGTACATGCGTTCGAACATCACCCTGATGAAGTGGATGATCGCCGAAGGCTACGCCGATGCCCGCACCCTGAAGCGCCGCATCAACGCCATGGAAGACTGGATCGCTAACGGCACGCTGCTCAAGGCTGACGCCAATGCCCAGTACGCTGCAGTCATCGAAATCGACCTGGCCGAAGTCACCGAGCCGATCTTGGCCTGCCCGAACGATCCGGACGACGTCAAGGTTCTGTCCGAAGTCGCCGGCGCCAAGATCGATGAAGTCTTCATCGGCTCCTGCATGACCAACATCGGCCACTTCCGTGCCGCCGGCAAGGTCCTCGAAGGCAAGTCCGACATCCCGACCCGCCTGTGGATCGCTCCGCCGACCAAGATGGACGCGCTGATTCTGACCGAAGAAGGCTACTACGGCGTTCTCGGCAAGTCCGGCGCCCGTATGGAAATGCCGGGCTGCTCGCTGTGCATGGGTAACCAGGCACAGATCCGCAAGGGCTCCACCGCGATCTCCACCTCCACCCGCAACTTCCCGAACCGCCTTGGTATCGATACCCAGGTGTACCTCGGTTCCGCCGAACTGGCCGCCATGTGCGCCCTGGCCGGCCGTATCGTGACCGTTGCGGAATACATGGAGCAGATCAAGCTGGTGAATGCCAAGGCCGGTGAAGTCTATCGCTACATGAACTTCGACCAGATTCCGGCGTTCGTCGAAGTCGCTGATACGGTCGAGATGTAAGTCGCTGTCTTGCCGCCGGTTCAACCCGGCGGCATCAGGGAAACAGAAGCCCTGCCATGCCGGTAACAGCCGGCCGGCAGGGTTTTTTAATCAGTGGATGCTGCCGGCGTTCGCGCAGATGCGCTTTTCGTAGCGGGCCAGGGCGCGTTCGGCTTCGCTGAGGTTGCGGACGTATCCGCCGTCGGGGAGGTTGGCGCAGGGGCGGTGGTTGGCGTAAATCCGGAAGCCCCCGTCGCTGGGGCGCAAGACGACGCTGATGCCGTTGATGACGGTGCCGAGACCCAACATGCCTGCCGAAAATCGCTTCATTCACGTGCTCCCATCGTTATCCGACTGTTGCCCAAAATGAAATTGCCGCCGGCGGTGATTTCAACGCCGCGAACAGTTATCTTGCACGATGGGGTTGCCTTGGGCAAGTGCCGATTTTTGAGGATTTTTCGGGTTCACCGCAGCGCATGCTGCCTACGGTGTTTTACAACAAAAATTGGCGCTTTTCGTGTGTTGGTGTAGAGTTAAATCAGGAAAGTCCATTTTTGAGGTGGTTATATGGAAATTCGCTCCGTTACATCCAGCCTGAGTGCCTTCACCGGTGTCGGTGGGGCGCAAGGTCAGGCGAATCAGGTTCAGCAAAGCCAGCAGGCGCAGCAGGGCTCTCAGGCTGAGGCGACCCGGCAGGCCGAACGGCGTGAGCCGCGTCCTGAGGAGCGCGTCGAGCGCACCGAAGAGCGTCCGCGTCCGGTAACCAATGCGCAAGGCCAGCAAACTGGCACGCTGATCAATATCACTGCCTGAGAGCACGGTGTGGATGAAGAGGTAAGCTGATGGCGATTGCATCGGCAACATCTTCCGCGTCAGTCAGTGGCGGGCTGTTTGCTCAGATCCAGCAGCAACAGGCGCAACGGAATGCCGAGCAGGCCGAGTCCAAGGCGCGTGCCTTGCAGGGACAGGCGCGCAGTGCGCAGGTTGAGGCGGATCGGGCGCAGGAAAACGCACGCTCGATCAAGGTTCAATCGGATCAGGCCTCGGATGACGCCAGTCAGGCGCGTCAGGGGCTGGTCGCCCTGAAGTCGCTGGGTGAGACACAGGCCCAGTTTGCCGATCTTCGCGAGCAACTCGCCACGATCAAATCCGGTACCAATACGACAGCGAGTACCAATGCCGTGTCGGCCTCGACATCAGGCGGCGCCTTGGCGCCGGTCGTCAATTCCTTCGGGCAGCCAACCGGTACGCTGGTGAACGTCACCGCCTGAAGCTGACGGGCTGGGTACTCGGGGCGCTTCGGCGCCCTTGTTTTTTTGCAAGGAACGTTTCATCTGCTATCATCGATTATGTTTTGTCCTATACAAATCGAGGTCGTCTGTGCTTGAGAATCATTGGTGCGCGTCGGTGGATGCGACGATACAACTCCGAACCGGCTGCAACCCGCTGGAGCAGCATGGGCCGCAGGCGGTGATTGTTCATGCCGATGCTTGGTCGCCCATTGAAGCGGTTGGCGACCCGCACGATATCCGGCAGGTTGTCGATTACGAGGTAATCTTCCTGGCGATCCGGGCGCTGGAGAAAAACGATCACTGCATCTGTCTGGAAAGCAGCATTCTTGAGGTCATGGATGCCATTTTCTCGATGCCCATCGTCAGCGAGGCGCTGGTGTCGATGCACAAGCCGCACGTTTACAACGGCCAGGGCACCCCGGCGATTTCGCTGCGTCTGAAGCGCGCGCAATGGGTGGCGATGCGTTCATGATTGCGGCGATCGGTGCGGTGGCGAGCAATGACATGCTCGGACTCGATAACTGGCTGCCCTGGGACATCCCGGAAGAGCTGGCGTATTTTGAGCAAACAGTCGCCGGGGCGGCGCTGGTGGTTGGTCGGCTGACTTATGAGTCCATGGATGTCGTGCCGGTAGATACCTTTGTCGTGACCGGAAATGAAAATTACGTGGTCCGGCCCGGGTGTCAGCGCGTTGATTCGGTTGAGGCCGGGTTGCGCCAGGCGCTGGCGACCGGAAAGCCGGTATTCGTTATCGGCGGCGCGTCAATTTATGCTGCCGCCTGGCCCTATTGCCAGCGTTTTTTCCTGACTCGCATCGGCAAGCCCTTCGCCGGGGATACTCGCTTTCCGGAGACTATCCCCCTTGATCGCTGGACCGTGGTCGAGGACCGGCAGGCGAGCTATCTTGAACGGCGCAGTGGCGAACAGGTGGTTTGTCGTTTCATGCAGTACGCACAACCCGTTGTAAAAACGCTGCCTTCGGCCTGACGACGCGCCAAGGATTGCCAAGCCTCGCCGGAGTGGCGCAGAATCCGGAAAAAACAGAGAGGAATGGCAGCATGCCCGCTGCACAAACGACAACCGCGGAGACATCGCGCCACTTGTGGCTGGCATTGTGCGCGCTGGCGGTCGGGGCCTTCGTTCTGCTCGCCTATGTCCTCTGGTCCACGCACCAAACCACCTGGGAAGAATCGCGTACGCTGGTGCGCAGTCAGGCGGGGCTGATTGAATCCCGGCTGGACGCAACCTTGCGACGCGTCGACGCCAGCCTGGGCGACCTCGCCAACAGCATCCCGGATGCTGCGCTGAGCGAAGACTTCAGCGAAACTGAAAAGGCCGCCATCGAGGCGAGGATGGCGCGGCATCTGCATTCGTTTCCGGAACTGGCTGGATTCCGCGTCATCGACCAGCGCGGTCGTGTGCGTTATCTGGCGGGGGGTGGTGAGTACGCTCAACTTGATGACCGTCACTATTTCATCAGTGCCCAGGATGTTGCCGGCGACGGGCTGGTTTTCTCGGAGGTCGTGAATTCACGGATCAACGGCCACAGCGTTCTTGTGGTCGCCCGCGCCGTTCGCGATTCGCAGGGACGGGTTCTCGGCATTGTCAGTGCGGCGCTCGAACTGGCGAAGTTCGAGGCCCTGTTTGCGGAAGAGCGACCGGGAAATACCGGCGCAATGGCCGTTCGGCGAACTGATAATCATGCTCTGGTGGTCCGCTACCCGCCGGCGCCGGCAGAAATCAACCGCAGTCTGAGTCAGACGCATCCGGTCGTTGCACGCATAGCAGCCGGCGAGCGCGAGGAAACGCTGTCGTTTGCTGCGCAGTCCGATGGTGTCCGGCGTATTTATGCTTTCCGGAAGCTGGAGGATTATCCCTTCTACGTGCTTGCCGGCTTGTCCGAAGCCGATGCCCTGGCCGTCTGGCGCGAACGGGCCTGGGCGGTGGGCAGCGTGGGCGGTGCACTGTTCCTGTGCTTGGCTGTGGTCATGTACGGGCTGTTCCGCGCCCAGGCCCAGGCGCATGCCGCGGCCACCGCGCTGGCCCAGCATCGCCAGCAGTTGCGCGAGGCGCAGCGGTTGGCCAAGGTCGGCAGTTGGGAGCTCGACCTGCAAAGCAATGTGCTGACCTGGTCGGATGAACTGTTCCAGATTTTCGAACTGGACCCGGCGACGACCGCTACGACTTATGCGTTGTTCCTCTCCTATGTTCATCCGGAGGACCGTGAGTTGCTCGAGCGCAGTTACCGCGAGTCGGTCGCCAATCGCCGGAGCTATGACATCGAACATCGGGTTCTGATGCCGGATGGCCGCGTGAAATACCTGCGGGAGTGTTTCGAAACGCACTATGCCGAGGACGGCATGCCCTTGCGCTCGATCGGTACGGCGCAGGATGTCACCAGCCACCGCCAGATGGAGTCGAAGATGCAGTTGCTGGGCAGCGCCTTCCATCACAGCGGTGAGGCGATCCTGATCAGCGATCACGACAACAATATTGTGACGGTCAATCCGGCGTTTTCGCAGCTGACAGGTTACAGCGCCGAGGAAGCCGTCGGGCGTAATCCACGTTTCCTGTCCGCGGGGCGAACCTCCGGAGAGGAATATGCGGAGATGTGGGCCAGTATCAACGAGAGCGGATTCTGGCAGGGCGAGATCTGGGATCGGCGCAAGGATGGCGGGGTCTATCCCAAGTGGATGTCGGTTTCGGTAATCCGCGATGATGAGGGCAGTATCCGTTATTACATCGCCCACTTCACGGATGTCTCATCCGAACGGGCCGCCGAGGCCAAGTTGCACCACATGGCGCACCACGACGTCCTGACAGGCCTGCTCAACCGCTTCAGCCTCAAGGGGCGGCTCGATCAGGCGCTGGCGGCGGCCCGCCGCGACGGCGGCCGGGTGGCGGTGATGTTCATCGACCTCGATCGCTTCAAGCTGATCAACGATACCCTGGGACACCATGTCGGCGATTTACTGCTGATCGACGTTGCCAATCGTTTGCGGGATGCCGTTCGTGACAGCGATGTCGTTGCCCGACTGGGCGGCGATGAGTTCGTGGTCATGCTGACGGCGATTGAAAACAGCAGCGGTGTCGCGCTGGTTGCCGAAAAATTGGTGAAAGCGGTCGGCGAACCGTATGTCATCGAAGGGCATGACCTGTACACCACACCGTCGATCGGCATTGCGATCTTCCCGACCGATGGCAGCGACGGTGACGTGTTGATGAAGAACGCCGACGCGGCGATGTACCACGCCAAGAATGCCGGTCGCAACAACTTCCAGTTCTTCGACGAGAAGATGAACAGTGCCGCGCTCGAGCGCCTGAACATCGAGCATGCACTACGCCAGGCCTTGTCACGCGAGGAGTTCCGGCTGCACTTCCAGCCGGTCATCGATGTTAGATCGGGGCGCGTGGCTGGGGTCGAGGCACTGATCCGCTGGCAACATCCGGAGAAGGGCTTGCTGGCGCCCGGTCGTTTCATCGGGATTGCCGAGGAGACTGGCCTCATCCAGCCGATCGGCGAGTGGGTTTTCTGGGCGGCCTGCCGGCAACTCGCCGAGTTCAACGCGCTTGGGCTTACCGGTATCTTCATGGGAATCAATATCTCGGCGATCCAGATGCGCAATGGCAATCTGCCGATTCTGGCCCGTGGTGCGATCGAGGCCTATGGGCTGGACCCGGGGCAACTGGTTTTCGAGATCACCGAGTCGGTGGCCATGGAGCAGCCCGCCGAGACGATCCGCATCCTTGATATCCTGCACGACATGGGCATCCAGCTGGCGATTGACGATTTCGGTACTGGTTATTCCTCGCTCGCGTATCTGCGCATGTTCCCGATCGACCATCTCAAGCTCGATCGTTCGTTTGTCGAGGAAATCGACCAGACCAGCGATGGGTCGGTGATTTGCGATGCCACCATCGGCCTCGCGCACAACCTGCAGCTACGGATTATCGGTGAAGGCGTCGAAACCGAGGCGCAGTTCGACTACCTCAAGGCGCAGGGCTGCGACCTGGTGCAGGGCTACCTGTTCAGCCGGCCCTTGCCGGCCGACGAAGTTACGGCTTTCATTCATCAGCGCAACGCCTGAAATTTCCTGAAAAAGGACTTGCCAGTTCGGCAAGTTTTTCCTATGATTCAAACGAACGTATGAATCATAGGAGCGCATCATGGCCGAAGCACGCAATGTCGATACCCGGGAACGCATTCTTGATGCAGCTGAACGGCTGTTCATGGCTCACGGCTACGAGGGCACCTCGATGCGCCAGATCACCGGCGAGGCCAGCGTCAATCTGGCGGCGGTGAATTATCACTTCGGCTCGAAAGAGTCGCTGATGCAGGAGGTCTTCCGGCGGCGGCTGGACTGGCTGAATGAAGAGCGGATGCGGGTGCTCGATGCCTACGAGAAAGAGGCCGGCGGGATCGCACTGAAGCCGTCGCAGATCGTCGATGGGTTCTTCGGTACCCTGCTGCGCATGGCCGATGACGAAACCCACGGCGGCATGACTTTCCTGCGCCTGCTGGGGCGCACGCTGACCGAACCGTCCGAGTTCATCCGCACCTTCCTTGCCCACGAATACAAGCCGGTCATGGAGCGCTACAAGGAGGCACTGTTCCGGGCGCTGCCGGAAGTGCCCAAGGCCGAAATCGTCTGGCGCTTTCACTTCATGCTCGGCGCGACTTCCTATGCCATCGCCGGTACCGATGCCTTGCGGCTGGTCACCGACTGGCAGATCGAGGAGGAGGACTCGACCGACCGTCTCGATCGCCTCGTGCCGCGCTTGATGTCCTTCCTGCTCGGTGGCTTGCGCGCCCCGCTACCGCAATACGACCCTTCTGCGGTCAACCCGAAATAACACCCAAAATCAAGAACGAAATTCAGGAGACACACCATGTTTGACAGTTTGCTTCCCATCACCGGCCTGGCCCTTCTGGCGCTGCTTGCCGGACTTTTTCTGGTGCCGCCGATCCGGCGGGCGGTGATCACCCGGCCGATCTTTGCCACCTATCGCAAGGTGTTGCCACAGATGTCGGATACCGAACGCGATGCGCTCGAGGCCGGTACCGTGTGGTGGGAGGGCGAATTGTTCCGCGGCCATCCCGACTGGCAGAAACTGCACGCCTACCCGCAGCCAAAGCTGACAGCCGAGGAACAGTCCTTCCTCGACAATGAGTGCGAAGAAGCCTGCCGTCTGGTCGACGACTGGAAAGTGACCCACGAACTCTACGATCTGCCAAATGCCGCCTGGCGCTACATCAAGGACAAGGGCTTCCTTGGCATGATCATCCCGAAAAAGTACGGCGGGCTGGAGTTTTCAGCCTACGCCCATTCGCAGGTAGTGACCAAGCTGTCGACCCGCTCGTCCGCGTTGTCGGTGTCGGTGATGGTTCCCAACTCGCTTGGCCCGGCCGAACTGCTGCTGCACTACGGAACCGACGAGCAGAAGAACCACTACCTGCCGCGCCTGGCCAAGGGCATCGAGATTCCCGCCTTCGCCCTCACCAGCCCGTGGGCCGGTTCCGATGCGGCGTCGATTCCGGACGCCGGCGTCGTCTGCAAGGGGCTGTATCAGGGCAAGGAAGTGCTCGGCATGCGCGTGTCTTTTGACAAGCGCTACATCACGCTGGCGCCGGTGTGCACGGTATTCGGCCTGGCTTTCCATTTGTATGACCCGGACGGCCTGCTCGGCGACAAGAAGCATATCGGCATCACCTGCGCGCTGGTGCCTTACGATCACCCGGGTGTCGATACCGGTCGCCGCCACTTCCCGCTCAACGCCATGTTCATGAACGGCCCGGTGCGTGGCACCGAGGTCTTCATGCCGCTCGAGTTCATCATCGGCGGGCCGAAGATGGCGGGTCAGGGCTGGCGCATGCTGATGGAGTGCCTCGCCGCTGGCCGCTCGATTTCGCTGCCGTCTTCCAACGCCGGCATGGCCCAGATGACCGCCCGCGCCGTCGGCGGCTATGCCCGGGTGCGTTCGCAGTTCAAGATGGCCGTCGGCAAGTTCGAGGGCGTCGAGGAAGCGCTGACCCGCATCGGTGCCTACACCTACATGATGGACGCCGTGCGGACGATGACCGCCGGTGCTGTCGATCTTGGCGAGAGGCCGTCGGTGGTTTCGGCCATCGCCAAGTACCACGTCACCGAGCGCGCCCGTCAGGTCGTCAATGACGGCATGGACGTCATCGGCGGCAAGGGCATCTGCCTTGGCCCGTCGAATTTCATGGGCCGCGCCTACCAGCAGGTGCCGATCGGCATCACCGTCGAGGGCGCCAACATCCTGACGCGCTCGCTGATCATCTTCGGGCAGGGCGCCATCCGTTGCCATCCCTTCCTGCTGCCGGAGATGCAGGCGGCGCAGAACCCGGATACCCGCAAGGGCCTGGTCGATTTCGACAAGGCGCTGTTCGGCCACGTCGGCTTCACCATCAAGAATGGATTCCGTGCGCTGTGGCTGGGCATGACCGGTTCGCATTTCGCCTCGGTGAATGTCGATACCGCGCCGGAAATGCGCCGCTACTACCAGCAACTGACCCGCTTCTCGGCCGCCTTTGCCTTCATGGCCGACATCTCGCTGCTCGTGCTCGGCGGCAGTGTCAAGCGCCGTGAGAAACTGTCGGCGCGCCTTGGCGACATTCTCGCCCAGATGTACCTGATCTCCTGCACCCTCAAGCGCTACGAGGCCGAAGGCCGGCGCGAGGCCGATGCCCCGCTCGCCCACTGGGCGATCTGGGATGCGATGTACAAGGCGCAACAGGCCTTCGATGGCGTCATCGCCAACTTCCCGATCCGCTTCATCGCCGCCTTCCTGCATCGCTCCATCTTCCCGTGGGGGCATCCGTATGTCGTGCCGTCGGACGAAGTCGGCCATCAGGTCGCCAAGTTGCTGATTGCACCATCGGCCACCCGTGATCGCCTGACCGCCGAGTGCTATGTGCCGATGAGCGAGAGCGAACCGGTCGGCGCCATCGAACTCGCCCTGCAGGCGACGCTGGAAGCCGAGGCCATCGAAGCGAAGATCCGTGCCGCCGAGAAGGCAGGTCGTTTCGACAACAACCCGCGTGCCAATGTCCGCGATATCGCGACGGTGGCTGCCGAATGTGGCGTCATCACGTCGGCCGAAGCCGAGACTATGCGCCGCCGCAACCACCTGCGCGACATCGTCGTTCGCGTCGATGATTTCCCCTTCGACTACAACGTGGCGACCGCCAACAAGCCGGCCGAAAGCCGGATGGCGGCTTGATTTTTACTCACCGCAGAGGCGCGGAGAACGCAGAGGAACGCAGAGAAAAGCAATAACTGGCGTCAATCGCCTTGCCTTCCCTCCGCGTATCTCTGCGCCTTCTGCGCCTCTGCGGTGAAATTGGTCCTTTGAAATGAAAACAATCTACATAGTCGACGGCGCCCGCACGCCCTTCCTGAAAGCGCAGAAAGGCCAGGGGCCGTTTGCGGCCTCCGATCTGGCCACGCAGGCTGGCCGTGCGCTGCTGCTGCGGCAGCCTTTTGCACCGACTGACCTCGACGAAGTCATCCTCGGCTGCGCCGCACCCTCGCCCGACGAGACCAACATCGGCCGCATGGTCGCGCTGCGCCTGGGTTGCGGCAAGAAGGTGCCCGGCTGGACGGTGATGCGCAATTGCGCGTCCGGCATGCAGGCCATCGACTCGGCGATTGCCAATATCCAGTGCGGTCGCTCGGAACTGGTGCTGGCCGGCGGCGTCGATGCGCTCTCAAGGGCGCCGCTGCTTTACTCCGATGCAATGGTGCGCTGGTTCGCTGGCATGATGGGCCTGCGGACCGCTGGGCAGAAGGTGCAGCACTTTCTCAAGCTGCGTCCGGCTGCGCTGCTGACGCCGGTCATTGGCCTGATGAAAGGCCTCACCGATCCAGTCGTCGGCCTGCTGATGGGCCAGACCGCCGAGAACATCGCCTGGCGCTTTGGCATTGATCGCCAACAGATGGATGCCTTTGCCGTGCGCAGCCATCAACGCGCCATCGCTGGCCGGCAGGCCGGGCATTTCGACGAAGTCGTGCCGCTGGTCGATACCTCGGGCAAGGTTTACGCCGAGGACGACGGCGTGCGCGCCGACGCGACGCTCGAAGGCATGGCCAAGCCCAAGCCTTTCTTCGACAAGAAATACGGCAACATCACCGCCGCCAACAGTTCTCAGATCACCGACGGCGCTGCCTGGGTGCTTCTGGCCTCCGAAGAAGCGGTGGCGAAGTGGGGCCTCCTGCCCATCGGCAAGATCGTCGACAGTCAGTGGTCCGGCCTGGAGCCGGAGCAGATGGGCCTTGGGCCGGTACATGCCTCAACGCACATACTGCAACGGCATGGTCTGAGCCTGGCCGAAATCGACTACTGGGAACTTAACGAAGCCTTTGCCGCGCAGGTGCTGGCCTGTCAGGCGGCATGGAACGACGACACCTACTGCCGCGAGCAGCTTGATCTACCCGGGGCCCTGGGCGCGATTCCGGAGGATCGCCTGAATGTCGATGGCGGTGCGGTGGCCATTGGTCATCCGGTCGGCGCCTCGGGGGCGCGCATCGTGCTGCACCTGTTGCACGTCCTGCGCCGGAATCAGGCTAGGCGGGGCATGGCGACGATCTGTATCGGCGGCGGCCTCGGCGGCGCCATGCTGGTGGAGGCGCTATGAACCCTGCCGATTTTTGCCATTTTTCCGGGTTGACCGCAGCAGTTGCCCGTCAGGAGTTTGCAGGATGAAGCACTGGCAACTGAACACGGAAGCGAATGGCATCGCCATCGCGGTCCTCGACAAGGCGGGCGATTCCGCCAATTCCCTGTCTGCGGAGGTGATGGCAGAGTTTTCGCAGCTGCTCGATCAGCTGGACGTGTATCCACCCAAGGGCTTGATCATCCGTTCCGGCAAGTCTGCAGGCTTCATTGCCGGTGCGGATATCGGTGAATTTTCGCAACTCGACACCCCGGAAAAGGGGCTGGCGCTGGTGCAACGTGGCTGGGATCTGTTCAACCGGCTGGAGAGCGTCAAATATCCGACGCTGGCACTGGCGCGCGGGCATTGCCTGGGCGGTGGTCTGGAACTGGCGCTGGCCTGCCGCTACCTGCTGGCGGTGGACGAATCGGGCACCAAACTGGCGCTGCCGGAAGTCATGCTCGGCATCTTCCCCGGTTGGGGCGGCATGAGCCGCTTACCGGCGCGCGTCGGCCCGGCCGCCGCACTCGACATGATGCTGACCGGCAAGACCATCGACGCGAAGCGCGCCAAAAAGATGGGCCTGGCCGACGACTGCGTGCCGCCGCGGGTCATGGAAATGGCGGCGCGGCAGTTGCTGCTCTCCGGCCAGCCGCGACGGTCGCTGCCTTTGATGCAGAAGCTGATGGCTGGCCCGCTGAAAGGCATCGTTGCCAATGGTGCCCGCAAGCAGGTGGCGAAGAAGGCACGGCCGCAACACTACCCGGCGCCCTATGCAATCATCGACCTGTGGCAGAAACACGGCGGCAACGCGCTGGCGGCGCCGCAGATCGTCGATGGCATCATCCGCTCGACAACGGCACGCAATCTTGTCCGGGTTTTTCATCTGCAGGAGCGCCTCAAGTCTTTTGGCAAGAATTCCACGTTCACCGCAAAACGCGTCCATGTGGTCGGCGCTGGCGTCATGGGGGGCGATATCGCCGCCTGGTGTGCGCTGCGCGGCCTGATTGTCACGCTGCAGGACCAGAGTCTGGAACGGATCAGTCCGGCGCTGCAGCGTGCCGGCAAACTCTTCGCCCGCAAGCTGCGCGATCCGCTCAAGGCGCGTGCCGCCTTCGACCGGCTGATTCCCGATGTGCGTGGCGACGGCGTAGCGCATGCCGATGTGATCATCGAGGCGATTTTCGAGAGCGTTGAGGCCAAGCATGCGCTCTTCAGCAGCATCGAGCCCCGCATGAAACCGGGCGCCATCCTCGCCACCAATACCTCCAGCCTGCGTCTGGAAGATCTGCGCACGGTGCTCAAGCAGCCTGAGAGGCTGGTCGGCATCCACTTTTTCAATCCGGTGGCGATGATGCCGCTGGTTGAAGTCGTCGAAGGCGAGGGGGCTGATCCGGCTGCCGTGCAGGCCGCCTGCGCCTTTGTCCGGCAGATCGACAAACTGCCGCTACCGGTGAAGAGCACGCCGGGCTTCCTTGTCAATGCCGTGCTGGCGCCCTACATGCTGGCCGCGATGCGCGCTGTCGACCGGGGTGTGACGCCGGAAACGGTGGACGAGGCCATGCTCGCCTTCGGCATGCCGATGGGGCCGATTGAACTGGTCGATACCGTCGGCCTCGACATCGCCATGGCCGCCGGCAAGCAACTGGCCGGCGGAGCAGATGCGCCGCGCTGCCTGCTGGATCGGGTCGAGAAAAACCAGCTCGGCAAGAAAACCGGTCAGGGCTTTTATGCCTGGGCCGAGGGCAGGGCGACCAAGGCGGCACCCGGCGCGGTGCCCGAAGGACTGGCGCAGGAACTGGTCACCCCGCTGATCGACCGTGTCGAACAACTGGTGGCCGACGGCATCGTCGCCGACCCGGAACTGGCTGACGGCGGCGTCATCTTCGGCACCGGCTTTGCCCCATTCACCGGCGGCCCGCTGCACTACCGCGCCAACCGGGTGCAGTAACTGTCGCATTTTTGCAACGAAACAGAAATTTCTTATCGATCAAACGGCATTTCAAACGTTTGTTTGAGTTTTAATGGCTGCACCAAATAGGGACGCGTTCCCGGAACAATCACAACAGGAGACAAACTGATGCATAACAACCTCACCCTGCGCCTGCTTCCCGCGCTCATCGCCCTGGCTTTCGCCGGCTCCGCGTCTGCTGCCGGTTTCAAACTGCAGAACCAGAGCGGCTCTGGTAACGGAAATGCCTTTGCAGGTGCGGCCGCGGCAGCCGAAGATGCAAGTACGGTATTTTTCAATCCAGCCGGTATGAGTTTGCTGCCGCGTGGCCACAATGTCTCGTTGTCAGGAACGATCATCAGTCGTTCAATTGAGTTTACGAACCAAGGTTCTACAACCGCGAACGCTACCTTTTTCCCTCTTCCTCAAGGCGATGGTGGTGATGGTGGTGGTATCGCATTTTTGCCTCACGGCTATTGGGTCTGGGGTGTTAATCAAAGCTTGAGTGTTGGTTTGGGCATGGGGCCGACGTATGGTAGTCGCACGGAATACAACTTCGACTTCATTGGCCGGAACGCGGGCTACTTTTTTGAATTGAAGCAATTCAACATCAATCCGTCGGTTGCTTGGAAAGTTAATGAGCAATTCTCGCTGGGTTTTGGATTGAATTTTGCACACAACGAATCGCATTTCAAACAGGGTGTGCCGTTGGTGGATCCAGCCGGTCTTACGACTGGAGGCATTCCTTTTGCTGCCAACAACTATCTTGATGTCAAAGGGGATGCGTGGGCCATTGGTTATAACTTGGGTGCGACTTGGCAAATTCTTCCGTCAACCCGACTTGGCATCGCTTACCGATCGGCCTTGAAATTCGATCTCGAGGGTGAGCAGAAATACGCTTCACCTAATGCTCGTCTGGTCAATCAGGACATTACTGCCGTCTTGAAAACACCGGCGGTGACCTCGTTCGCCCTCTCCCACAAGGCGACAGATCGTCTTGAATTGCTGACCGATGTGACCTGGACTCAGTGGAGTGTGATCAATACGATTGATCTGAAGAGTGCTGCAACCGGTGTCGATCTGAATCAATTGTCCTATCGCTTTAAAGACGCTTGGCGTTTCGGCCTTGGTGCCAACTATCAACTGACAAACGATCTTAAGCTGCGATTCGGTGTTGCGTACGACAATACCCCCGTTCGGAGTGCTGCGAACCGGACGATGACGCTACCGGATTCAGATCGTACCTGGTTGTCGATCGGTGCCAAGTACAACATGAGCAAGATGCTGTCTATTGATGTCGGTTACAGCCATATCTTCTTTGATGAAGCCAAGACCGAGCGCGCTGTGACGACCGGTTACCCCGGCGTTCAGACAACACGTCAGGTGATTCGCGGTGAGTTTAAGACTTCAGCCGATATTTTTTCTGCCCAGTTGAACATGAAATTCTGATTTAGGTATTCCTTGCAAACCTTCATCCCCGGCCTGTCCGGGGATTTTTTTGAGTATCTCTTCTAAAAAAACCCTTGACCGAAAGTTCGCCCGGTCTATAATTCAAACGTTCGTTTCATTTATCGAACTCATAGAACGAGACCACAAGGAGACATGCTTTGAGCAAGCTGATCGTTAAGAAAGCGGCGGTGCTGGGCGCCGGGGTGATGGGGGCGCAGATTGCCGCCCATCTCGCCAATGCCGGCGTGCCAGTAGTGCTGTTTGACCTGCCGGCCAAGGAAGGCGACAAGAACGGCGTGGTGAAGAAGGCCCTTGATGGCCTGAAGAAACTCGACCCGGCGCCACTGTCGAGCAAGAGCAAACTGAAATTCATCGATGCCGCCAACTACGACGAGCATCTGCCGCTGCTGGCCGAATGCGATCTGGTGATCGAAGCCATCGCCGAGCGCATGGACTGGAAAAACGACCTCTATGCCAAAATCGGGCCGTTTTTGTCGTCGACCGCAGTCGTTGCTTCCAACACCTCCGGTCTGTCGATGAATGCGCTGGCGCAGGGCTTGCCGGAAGCCGTCCGTCCCCGTTTCTGCGGCATCCATTTCTTCAATCCGCCGCGCTACATGCATCTGGTGGAGATCATCGGGACGCAGGGTACCGATGCCGCGACGCTGGATGCGCTGGAAACCTGGCTGACGTCGCGTCTGGGCAAGGGCGTCATTCGCGCGCTGGACACCCCGAACTTCGTCGCCAACCGCATCGGCGTGTTTTCCATCCTGGCCGTCATGCACCACACCCAAGCCTTCGGCCTCGGCTTCGACGAAGTCGATGCGCTGACCGGCCCGAAAATCGGCCGACCGAAGAGCGCCACTTACCGCACCGCCGATGTCGTCGGCCTCGATACGCTGGCCCACGTCGTCAAGACGATGCAGGACACGCTGCCGAATGATCCGTGGCACGCCTATTTCACGAACCCGGCCTGGTTGCAGGCCTTGATCGCCCAGGGCGCGCTCGGCCAGAAGACCCGCTGCGGCATCTTTCGCAAGCAGGGCAAGGAAATCCAGGTGCTCGACCTGGCAGCGCTGGATTACCGCAAGTCGGCAGGCGAAATCGCCGATGACGTTGCCGCTATCCTGAAAATCAAGTCGCCGGCCGAGAAATTCGCCGCGCTGCGTGCTTCCGGTCATCCGCAGGCGCAGTTCCTGTGGGCGATTTTCCGCGACATCTTCCATTACGCCGCCGTGCAGCTTGAGCATGTCGCCGACAACGCCCGTGACCTCGACCTCGCGATGCGCTGGGGCTTTGGCTGGGCACAGGGGCCGTTCGAGACCTGGCAGGCCGCAGGCTGGGCCGATACGGCACAGGCCGTCGCCGCCGACATCGCTGCCGGCAAGGCCATGAGCAGCGTACCGCTGCCGGCCTGGGCGCTGAAGTCGGGGCGCACCGGCGTCCATGCCGCCGAGGGTTCCTACTCAGCCAGCAAGAACGCCTATGTGGCGCGTTCGACGCTGCCGGTATATCAGCGCCAGATTTTCCCCGAGCGCGTGCTCGGCGAGGCCGTGGCAACCCCGGAAAAATCCGGCGAGACCCTCTACGAAAACGACGGTGTCCGCCTGTGGCGCCTGCCGGCGGTGGATGCCGGCATCGGCATCATTTCGGTCAAGTCGAAAATGCATACCATCGGCAACGAAGTACTGGATGGCGTGATTGCTGCCGTGCGTCAGGCTGAAGGCACGCTGGATGGTGTGGTGGTCTGGCACGAAGCGCCGTTTGCAGTCGGCGCCAACCTGCAGCAGGTTTCTGAAGCCATCGCCGCCGGCCAGTTCGATCTGCTCGAACAGACCGTCGAGAAATTCCAGCGCGCCTCGCAGACACTGAAGTATGCGCAGGTGCCGGTGGTGGCTGCCGTCCAGGGCATGGCGCTCGGTGGTGGATGCGAGTTCGTCATGCACGCCGGCAAGCGCGTGATGGCGCTGGAAAGCTACATCGGCCTCGTCGAAGCCGGTGTCGGTCTGATTCCGGCCGGTGGCGGCTGCAAGGAATTCGCAGTGCGCGCCGCCGACTGGGCTGCCCAGTCGAATGTCCCGGGCGAAGTCTTCAACTATCTGCAAAACGCCTTCATGACCATCGCCATGGCAAAGGTCGCCAAGAGCGCCCACGAAGCCATCGATTACGGCTTTGCCAAACCGTCCGACACCATCCTCTTCAACGCCAACGAACTGCTCTGGGTGGCGATCCGCGAAGCGCGCGCCATGGCGGACGCCGGCTACGCCCCGCCGACGATGGCCCGCGCCATCCCGGTTGCCGGCAAGAACGGCATCGCCACTTTCGAGATGATGCTGGTGAACATGAAGGAAGGCGGCATGATCTCCGCGCACGACTACCTGGTCGCCCGTTCCGCCGCCGTCGCGCTGTGCGGCGGCGAAGTTGAAACCGGTAGCCTGGTCGATGAGGAATGGCTGATCACCGTCGAACGCCAGTTGTTCGTCGAATTGCTGAAAAACCCGCTGACGCAGGCCCGGATCAAGCACATGCTGGAAACCGGCAAGCCGCTCCGTAATTAATTCCATGCCCTCGTCGCGCCATAACTTTGTCGCCGTCGCTTGCCGTGCTAATCGCACTGTCTGCGCGCCGGCTTCGCGTTCTGGCGCAACGCCGACATGGAATCCAGTTCTTTCTGGAGACAGATAAAAAATGAGCAAACAGATTCAAGAAGCCTACATCGTTGCCGCGACCCGACTGCCGGTCGCCAAACGCAACGGCATGTACCGCAACGTTCGCCCGGACGACATGCTGGCCGCCGTCCTCAAGGCCGTCGTCGCGCAGGTGCCGGGTGTTGATCCGGCGCGTATCGGTGACGTCATCGTCGGTTGTGCGATGCCGGAAGCCGAGCAGGGCATGAACGTTGCCCGCATCGGTTCGCTGCTCGCCGGCCTGCCGATCACCGTGCCCGGCATCACCATCAACCGCTTCTGCTCCTCCGGCCTGCAGGCCGTGGCTGATGCCGCCAACCAGATCCGCCTTGGCCTCGCCGATGTGATGATCGCTGCCGGTACCGAGTCGATGTCGGTGATGCCGCAGATCATGGGCAACAAGATGTCGATGAACCCGGCGATTTTCGCCAAGGAGGAAAACCTCGGCATCGCCTACGGCATGGGCCTGACGGCGGAGAAGGTTGCCAACCAGTGGCAGATCAGCCGCGACGCGCAGGATGAGTTTGCGCTGGCTTCCAACCAGAAGGCCAGCGCCGCCATTGCCGCCGGTCATTTCAAGGCGGAAACCACGCCCTACGTCATCCGCGAAAGTCTGCCCGACCTCGCTTCCGGTCAGATCAAAGTACGCGAACGCACCGTCGATACCGACGAAGGCCCGCGCGCCGACGCCTCGGTCGAGAAGCTCGGCAAGCTGAAGCCGGTCTTCCATGCCCGCGGTTCGGTCACTGCCGGCAATTCCTCGCAGATGTCGGATGGCGCGGCAGCGGTCATGCTGGTCTCGGAAAAGGTGCTCAAGGAACACAACCTGACGCCGCTCGCACGCTTCGCCAGCTACGCCGTCGGCGGTGTGGCGCCAGAGATCATGGGTATCGGCCCGGTTGCCGCCATTCCGCGGGCACTGGCCCACGCTGGCATCAGTCAGGCAGATCTCGACTGGATTGAGCTCAACGAAGCCTTTGCCGCCCAGTCGCTGGCGGTGGTCAAGGAACTGGGCATCGATCCGAGCAAGGTCAATCCGCTCGGCGGCGCCATCGCCCTTGGTCACCCGCTCGGGGCTACCGGTGCCATCCGCACGGCGACCATTGTCCACGGCATGCAACGTACCGGCGGCCGCTACGGCATGGTGTCGATGTGCATCGGCACCGGCATGGGCGCGGCCGGCATCTTCGAGCGCCTGTAAGCGGCTGCTGCGGTCAACCCGGAAAAGGCGCGAAAATCAGGACATGAAACCCGCCTGGCTCGCCAAACTGCCATCCGCCTGGCGCGCGCGCATGGTGCGGATGGGGTTCAACCTCCATCCCGCCTTTCGCGGTACCGGCGGCCGGGTCGAGCATGTCGCCCGCGACCTGCGCCATATCCGGGTGCGCCTGCCGCACGGCTGGCGGACGAAGAACATAGTCGGTTCACTCTATGGCGGTTCGCTGTTCGCGATCACCGACGGGGCGCATCCGATGATGCTGATGGCGGCGCTGGGCGAGGATTACATCGTCTGGGACAAGTCGGCGAGCATTCGCTACCGCAAGCCGGGTTACACCACGCTCTACGCCGATTTCACGCTGCCCGACGAGGAACTGGCGAGCATCCGCCGG
>JAEUOE010000021.1 GCA_016790885.1 Dechloromonas sp.
GGCAGCCGCAGCCTCTTCATCGGCCGCGAGCGGGGTTTTCACGGCGTCGGCTTCGGCGGCATCTCGGTCGGCGGCATGACGAACAACCGCCGCGCCTTCGGCACCGCGCTGCTTCGGTCCGACCACCTGCGCAGCACCTGGGACGCGGCGACGCAGGCCTTCGTGCGCGGCCAGCCCCAAGCCGGCGGGCCTGCGATGGCCGACGAGCTCGAGCGGCTGGTCGCGCTGCACGACGCGAGCAACATCGGCGCCGTCGTCGTCGAGCCGGTCGCGGGCTCGACCGGCGTACTCGTGCCGCCCCTCGGCTATCTGCAACGGCTGCGCGAGATCTGCGACCGCCATCGCCTGCTGCTCGTCTTCGACGAGGTCATCACCGGCTTCGGCCGGCTGGGCTCGATGTGGGCAGCGCAGGCCTTCGGCGTCGTCCCGGACATGATCGTCTTCGCCAAGACCGTGACCAACGGCGCTGCGCCGCTGGGCGGCGTGATCGTCAGGCGCGCAATCCACGACGCGTTGATGGACGGCCCGCCGCACCTGGCCGAGCTGATGCACGGCTACACCTGCTCGGGCCATCCGCTGGCCTGCGCCGCCGCGCTGGCGATGCAGGACGTGATCGCGAACGAAGCGCTGCCCGCCCGCGCGGCAGCGCTCGCGCCGCACTTCGAATCCGCAGTCCACAGCCTCGCCGGCGCGCCGGGTGTCGCGAGCATCCGCAACCTCGGCTTGGCCGCGGGCGTCGAACTCGCACCCGACGCCGGCGCGCCGGGGCGCCGCGGCGCGCGTGCCCAGGCAAAGGCCTTCGAGCTCGGCCTGCTCACCCGCGCGCCGGGCGACACGCTCGTGCTCGCGCCGCCGCTGGTGAGCACGCCCGAAGACATCGACGCGATGGTCGCGCGGCTGCGCGACGCGATCGTCGCCACGCCACAGGAAGCATCTGCATGAAGGCCCTCGTCTACACCGCCCCCGGCGAAACCCAGTTGCGCGATCTGCCGCCGCCCGAGCTCGTTGCGGGCGAAGTCGTGTTGAGGATCGAGGCCGTAGGCATCTGCGGCTCGGACATGCACGCCTGGCACGGCCACGATCCGCGCAGGAAGCCCGGCCTCGTCCTCGGGCACGAGTTCGTCGGCCGCATCGAATCGTCGGCCGCGCCGGGCTTCGAAGTCGGCACGCGCTGGACCGGCAACCCGCTGATCACCTGCGGCCGCTGCGACTACTGCGTGCAGGGCCGCAACAACCTCTGCGCCGAGCGCACCATGGTCGGCATGACGCGGCCCGGCGCGTTCGCCGAGTTGATGAGCATCCCCGCCGCGTCGCTGATCGCGATGCCGCAGGACTTAACAGCACGCGCCGCGGCGCTGACCGAGCCTGCCGCGACCGCCTGGCATGCGCTGAACCTCTCGCTTCGAGCGCTGGTGCGCCCGATCCACGAGTGCCGAGTGCTCGTCATCGGCGGCGGCGCGATCGGCATGTTGTCGGCGCTGCTGCTGCGCCATGTCGGCGCGCGAACGGTCGTCCTCGCGGAACTCAACGCGCTGCGGCGCGAGGCGGTCGCCACGCATGCGCAGTGCACAGTCATCGACCCGCGCGTCAAGACGCCCGACGAGAACGCCTTCGACCTCGTGATCGACGCCGTCGGCGCCAAGGCGACGCGCGCCCAGGCCTTCGCCGCGGTCAAGCCCGGCGCCGTGATCATGCATGTCGGCCTGCAGGACTGGGCAAGCGAGATCGACATGCGCAAGCTCACCCTCGCCGAGATCACGCTGCTGGGCACCTACACCTACACCACCGCCGACCTGCGCGCAACCGTCGACGCACTCGCCGCAGGTGCGTTCGGTGATCTGTCTTGGGTCGAGGAGCGGGCGTTGGCCGACGGCGCGCAGGCCTTCGTCGACCTCGACGCCGGCCACTGCGCGTCGGCGAAGGTGTTGCTGCGGCCCTGAGTCGAGTACTCTGCGCGGGCGCAGGCTGTGCGCGCTAAGTCACTCGGCTGCGCTCTCGACGAACGCCGAGGTCCAACGCAGAACCTCAGCCGCGATGAGATCCGCCTCGTCGAGCGGCATCGGTTCCACATCCTGGTCGTCGTAGCGGAACAGGACCGCGTAGGGATTGAGCTTGGCCAGCGACTCGACCGGGCAGGGTAGATCCACACCGCCCTCGCGCAGTCGGTCAGCCAGTTCGAACAGATCATGGGTGCGCCTGAATTCGAGGCCCGCGACGAACAGCGCTGACTTCAGGCCCTTCTCGACGGCCTGCTGCGCGTGGAAGAGCGCGATCGCCGGGCGAACTTTGACGCTGGCAGCGAGCACTCGAAATGCCTCCAGGTCGGCCTTCGCCAGGTCCAGGAAGCGAAGCGCTTCTTCATGCGAGGGCGTCATGCAGCACCCTGCCCTCCTTCATGGCCCAATAGACCAGCGTGCCAGGGACGCGGGCCCGCCGCGCTGCTTCCTGTTCCGAACAGACGACCACGTCGACGCCCGTGCCCACGGCGCCAATGGCCCGGCGCAGGCGAAGGTACTCGGCAGCCCGGTCCGGCACTTCCTTCTGCACCACCAACAAGTCGAGATCGGAGCCCTCGTCAGCCGTCCCGCGCGCATAGGAGCCGAACAGCACGACCCGGCTCGGCGACGATGCGGCAGCAGCGGCGCGCATGGCGGCTGCGGCAATGGCGTCGGCATTGAGCATCAGGTCACCTGCTTTGCCTGCATGTGACGCGAGTCTAGTGGCTCGGGGCCGCTCTGCGCTACCGGATCGGCTTGAACCGCAGCCGATGCGGCTTGGCGCCCTCCTCGCCGAGCCGCTTTCTCTTGTCGGCCTCGTACTCCTGGTAGTTGCCGTCGAAGAAGACCCACTTCGAGTCGCCCTCGGCAGCGAGGATGTGCGTCGCGATACGGTCGAGGAACCAGCGGTCGTGGCTGATGACCATGATCGAGCCGGCGAACTCGAGCAGCGCGTCCTCGAGCGCGCGCAGCGTCTCGACGTCGAGGTCGTTGCTCGGCTCGTCGAGCAGCAGCACGTTGGCGCCCTGGGCCAGGGTCTTGGCCAGGTGCAGCCGGCCGCGCTCGCCGCCGGAGAGGCTGCCGACGAGCTTTTGCTGGTCGTTGCCCTTGAAGTTGAAGCGTCCGATGTAGGCCCGCGAGGGCATGACGAACTTGCCGACGACGATGTTGTCCAGGCCGCCCGAGACGTCCTGCCAGACCGTCTTGTCGCCCTGCAACTCCTCGCGGCTCTGGTCGACGAAGGCGAGCTTGACCGTCTTGCCGATCAGCACCTCGCCCGAGTCCGGCTTCTCGCGGCCGTTGATCATGCGAAACAGCGTCGACTTGCCGGCGCCGTTCGGCCCGATGATGCCGACGATCGCCCCGGCCGGCACGCGGAAGCTCAGGTCGTCGATCAGCAGCCGGTCGCCGAAGCTCTTGCTGACGTTCCTGAACTCGATCACCTCGTGGCCCAGGCGGTCGCCCACCGGGATGAAGATCTCGTTGGTCTCGTTGCGCTTCTGGTAGTCGACGTCGGACAGTTCCTCGAAGCGCGCCAGGCGCGCCTTGCTCTTCGCCTGCCGGCCCTTGGCGTTGGAGCGCACCCACTTGAGCTCCTCCTTCATCGCCCGGGTGCGCGCGTCCTCGGTCTTCTGCTCCTGCTCCAGACGCTGTTCCTTCTGGTCCAGCCACTCCGAGTAATTGCCCTTGTAGGGGATGCCGCGGCCGCGGTCGAGTTCGAGAATCCACTCGGCGGCGTTGTCGAGGAAGTAGCGGTCGTGGGTAACGGCGACGACAGTGCCCGGGAAGCGGACAAGGAACTGCTCCAGCCATTCGACCGATTCGGCATCGAGGTGGTTGGTCGGTTCGTCGAGCAGCAGCATGTCGGGCTTTTCGAGCAGCAGCTTGGCCAGCGCGACGCGGCGCTTTTCACCGCCGGACAGGTTGCCGATCACGGCATCCCAGGGCGGCAGGCGCAGCGCGTCGGCGGCGATTTCCATCTGGTGTTCGGTGTCCGAACCGGCGGTGGCGATGATCGCTTCCAGGCGGGCCTGCTCCTCGGCCAGCTTGTCGAAGTCGGCGTTCTCGTCCGCGTAGGCGGCATAGACCTCGTCCAGCTTGGCTTGTGCCTGCATCACTTCGCCGAGGGCGGATTCGACTTCTTCCTTGACCGTCTTGGTCGGGTCGAGTTGCGGCTCCTGTGGCAGGTAGCCGATGGAAACGCCGGCCAGGTGCTGGACCTCGCCGTCGTATTCCTTGTCCACGCCGGCCATGATGCGGAGCACGGTGGACTTGCCGGCGCCGTTCAGGCCGAGCAGGCCGATCTTGGCGCCGGGGAAGAAGGACAGGGAAATGTCCTTGATGATCTGACGCTTGGGCGGGACGATCTTGCTGACCCGCAGCATGGACATGACGTATTGAGCCATTTGCGCTTGCCTGAAAGGAAAATTAACAAAGGACGAAGTCTACGAGGCTTCAGCGCAAATAACCAGCCTTCGCTGGGCGAAGGCTGGAAAGCCGTTCGGGACGGCGGCGGGGTTTAGTAGTGGACGTTGCCCAGTGTGCGGTGCAGCAGGACGGCCGGTGCATTGACCCGCGGGCAGGTGCGCAGGCCGCCAACCTGCCTGAAGCCCATGGTCCGGCGGTAGTAGCCGGCGTGGCGCGGATTGACTTCGATGACTAGTTCGGTGCCGCCGAAGACAGCGCGAACGTACTGGTAAATGGCGAGGAACAGCGAATTGAGCAATTCCGGGTCGTGGCAATCGAGATCGACAGCGAGGCGGGTGACTTCGCAGATGACCCGGGACTGGCCGCGCAACTTGAGCATTTCGTCGTGATAAAGACCGTCGGCGAGCAGGCCAGCGGCGGAGTCGCGCGAGGCGGTTGCGGTAGCGACCAGTTCGCCATCCAGCCAGGCGCCGATGGTGACGTGGTTCGGATCGGCCGGTTGCAAGCGGTTTGGCGCCAGGCGGTAGCCGCGCCAGGCGTACATGCGGCGAACCAGGCTGCTGCAGGCCCGCAGCTGGGCGTAGGTAACGGCGGGCGCGACGATCAGTTCGGCTGTGTCGATCGTTGGGGTCGGCACTTCCGGCAGAAAGGCGCGCTCGTAAGCCAGCAGCGAGGGAACTGGCGGGGGAAGGAGGGCGGTGCCGAGGGGCGATGCGTGGTGCATGGCGGACATTCTATGAGTTGCCTAAAAAGTAATCAACCAGCGACGGCGCTGAGGGGCATGAGCTGCTCGTCGCGCAGGGGGCGCGGTGAGGGTTTTTCGGAAGAAAGCGTGTTGATGTCGCCACATAGTTCGCCGCCCTCGTTGATGAGCAGCTTGCCGTAGCGAATCTTGCCGCTGACCTTGCCGGTGGCATGGATGATCAGTTGCGAGCGGGCTGTCAATTCACCCTCGAACGTGCCGTGAATCTCGGCGACATCGATGCTGACCTTGCCGCAAAAGGCGCCTTTGTCGGCGATGCGGATGACACGGCTGTCCATGGTGGCCTCGACGCGGCCTTCGACGACCAGCGTGTCACAGTCAAGAATTTCGGCGCCCTTGAGTTTGACGTCCGGGCCAACGATCAGCCGGGCAGCGGACGGGGTATCGCTGACGGTGGGCGGCTTTTCTTCCGGGGTGGCGCCGGGGGGCTCGCTGACCAGCTTCGGCTCCGGTACCGCCCCGGCGAGCCCGCTGCCAGAACCGAGAACGCTCTTGACGTCCTTGCGGGTGATGTTGTCGTTGCGAGTGGTGATGGTCGGTTTGCTGAACATGGAAACTCCCGTGGTGAGGTTTTCGACAAAAGCTTGTCCTGGCGGCTAATGCGATATCCGTGCCACACGAATAAAACCGTTATAAAACAGTTAATTCTAATTATTAATTAAAGCAGATTCACGAAGCGAAGGGCGTATATGTCGTGAAATGGCGACAGGTTTTTTTGGCCATTTCCGGAAAGTGCTCTAGGCTTGGGTAGGGCCTTGTCGCTAAAATCAGACATCCTGTTAATAGCTTGATTTTTATAGGGAAAAATATGTGTTTCTCGTCATTGGCCAGGGCCGGGCAAAGGCTGCCGGCCTGTAGACTGGATGGGAGTTCTTAAATCAGTGCACAAATGAACCGTATTTCCTTCCGCCAGGGCATGTTGCTCGGCTTCATGCTGATCGTCCTGCTGCTCGGCGGGGTGGCTATACAGAGCTGGCTCGTCGTCGAACGGCTGGTCGATCAGAGTCGGCGCAGCAGCGAGCAGGCGATCCAGTTGACCGCCGCCATCCAGGAGCTGGGTGAGCGCACGGTCGATATCGAACGCAGCGCACGGCAATACCTCGTGCTCGACAATCCGGTATTTCGCCAGCGATTCGATGAGCATCTGGCGCAATCGCTGGCGGTGGTCGAGCGGCTCGATGGCATGGCCTCGGAGCCGCTGCCTCCCTTGCTTGGGGGCTGGCGCATGGTGGCGGAGGCCTTGCGTAGCGGCCTTGAGCAGAACATCCCGCAGGCCGAGATCATTCCCCTGCTGGCACGCCTGGCCGAATTGAACGGTCTGCTCAAGCAGGCCGGCCAGCGCTGGGTCGAAGAGCAGAATCGCAAGACGCTCAATCAGCTCGATGCAGCCCGTCTCAAGCTCGGCGGGCGCATCGGGCTGGCCCTGCTCGGCGCGCTGCTGGTGGCGCTGGCCATGGGCTGGTGGCTGGTGCGTCCGGTTCGCCATCTGGAACAGGCCATCGTCCGTCTTGGCGCAAGCCGTTTCGACGAGCCGGTCACTGTGGGCGGGCCGGCCGACTTGCGGCAGCTCGGCAAGCGGCTCGACTGGCTGCGTCAGCGCCTGGCCGAACTGGAAACCGATCGCGAGCGAGCCCTGCGCCACGTTTCGCACGAACTGAAAACGCCGCTCACGGCCTTGAAGGAGGGGGTTTCGCTGCTGCGTGAAGAGGTGCCCGGGCCGCTCGATGCCGGCCAGCGCGAGGTGGTCGATATCCTGCAACACAACGTTCGTGTCTTGCAGGAGCAGATCGAGAGCCTGCTTACCTTGAATGCAGCGGCTTTCGATGCCCGCCGTCTGCAACTGGCACCAGTCAAGCCGAAAAAGCTGCTGGCCGGCGTGGTGCAGCGCCGTGACCTGCACAGCCAGGCCAGGCAATTGCAGGTGATCACCGAGGCGCCCGACCAGTTGGTGACGCTGGATGCCGAAAAAATGACCGTCGTGCTCGACAACCTGTTGTCCAACGCCATCGACTTCAGCCCCGATAACGGGGAAATTCGCCTCCTGGTCAGCCACAGCGAGGGCTTGTGGCGCTTCGAGTGCATCGACCAGGGGCCGGGTGTGGCCGAGGAAGACCGGCAACGCATTTTCGATCCCTTCGTCCAGGGGCAGCGTGTTGCCCCGGCACCCCGCCAGGGCAGCGGGGTTGGCCTGTCCATCGTGCGCGAACTGGTGCGCGCCATGGGGGGCAGGGTCTATCTGGTGCCGCAGGAGCGTGGTGCCCATTTTTGTGTGGAAATTCCCGATGAGCAGTAAATTCCTTGTTTTACGTCGCGGGCTGGCCAGCCTTCTGCTTGCAGTCACGCTGGCTGCTTGCACGACACTGCCAACTGCCAGCAAGGCAGTCCGTGCCAACGAAAATACCCCGGATGCCGCGCTCGGTTATTACCAGGGCCTGGCCCGCATGACCCCAGCCGAGCTTGGCCGCGAGCGCATGGTCCTCGTCGCCGTACCGCAAACGCCTTATACCCAGGTGCGTCTGGCCATGCTGCTTGGCCATCCGCGGGTACAGCAGGATCTCGGCAAGGGGCTGGCGCTGCTCGACAGCGTGCTCAAGTCCAGCGACCCGGCGGCGCAGCTCTTTCACCCCCTGGCCCGCCAGGTGGCCGACAACTATCTCGAACGCCTGAAGCTGGAGGGGCAAGTCGACAAGCAGGGGCAGCAATTGAAGGATAGCCAGCGCAAAATTGGCGAATTGCAGGACAAGCTCGACAGCCTGGCCGACATCGAACGAACGCTGACGCCACGGCCGCGTGCCGTCGGGGGCAAGCGATGAGGCCGGCGCTGCGCGGCGAGGGGGCGCATGTGCTGGTGGTGGATGACGACGAGGACATCCTGCGCTTGCTGACCATGCGCCTGAAGGCGCGTGGCTTCCGGGTGAGCGCGGTGGGCTCGGCCGAGCAGGCCCTGGTGCAGATTGCCGTCGATACCCCGCGCGTGGTGGTCAGCGACGTTCGCCTGCCGGGGCAGGACGGCCTCGCGCTGTTCGAGGAAATCCGCCGCACACGGCCGACCTTGCCGGTCATCCTGCTCACCGCGCACGGCAATATTCCCGACGCCGTCGATGCCACCTCGCGTGGTGTCTTCGGCTACCTGACCAAGCCCTTCGACAGCCAGATCCTGCTCGAAAAGATCGACCGCGCCCTGCAGCTTTCGGAGCCGACCCTGCCGGCCGGCGAAGAGGGGACGGCCGTGGGCGAGGGCGGCGATGCCTGGATGGAGGGCGTCATTTTCCGCAGTAGCCGCATGGCCGCCCTGATGGCCGATGCGCGCATGGTTGCCGCATCCGATGCCAGCGTGCTGATCCGCGGCGAAAGCGGTTCCGGCAAGGAGGTGCTGGCCCGCGCCATCCACCGGGCCAGCCCGCGCGCCAAGGGGCCCTTCGTCGCCATCAACTGCGGCGCCATTCCCGAACAACTCCTCGAATCGGAACTCTTCGGTCATGCCAAGGGTGCCTTCACCGGCGCCGCCACCAGTCGCGTCGGCCTGTTCCAGACGGCCAACGGTGGCACGCTGTTCCTCGACGAAATCGGCGACATGCCGCTGGCCCTCCAGGTCAAGCTGCTGCGCGTGCTGCAGGAGCGCGTCGTGCGCCCGGTCGGTGCCACCAAGGCCGAGCCGGTCGATGTCCGTCTGCTTTCAGCGACGCATCGCGATCTTGATGCCGCCATGGCGCAGGGGCAGTTCCGCGAAGATCTCTATTACCGTCTCGATGTCGTATCGCTGACCCTGCCCAGGCTGGACGAGCGGCGCGAGGATATCCCCTTGCTTGCCGCCCACTTCGCCGGCCTGCTCGCCGTCAAGTACGGCAAGCCGATCAACGGCTTTGCGCCGGATGCCCTCGAGGCGCTGGCCACGGCCTCCTGGCCGGGCAACGTCCGGCAACTGTTCAACGTCGTCGAGCAAAGCTGCGCCCTTACTTCGACGCCGCTGATCCCTGCTGCGCTCGTCCAGCGCGCATTACGCGTGCCGGCCATGGATGCGCTCACCTATGCCGACGCCAAGCAGCGTTTCGAGCGCAACTACCTCGTCCAGTTGCTCAAGCTCACCGACGGCAACGTTGCCGACGCAGCGCGCATTGCCGAGCGCAACCGGACCGAGTTCTACCGCCTGTTGCAAAAGCACGACTTGACGCCAGCCATGTTCCGCAGCGAGAGCGAGACGCCGGCTGAGCGCTGAACCGCCCCCGGTGCTGCCGCAACCCCTTGCAGCCTGTCGCCGGGGCACGACGCGGCCGGCGCGTGGCTAAGTGTGTAAAATTTCATAAGTAATTGATTTAATGTTTATTTATCGGTGTGGCATGAAGATCGCATTAAGGCTTGGCATTCATTACAAGAAGGGAATCAACATGCTCAAACCGAATGTCCTCGTTTCCTGCCTGATGGCCGCCGCCACCTTCGCCGGGCTCGGCCTGTCAGCCTTTGCCACGGACGACCCGCAGATCATTGCCGCCGTGGTTGCCAACAACGAAGCCCAGGACGCCGCACTGGGCGACCGGGTCGAAACGCTGTTGCGTACCGACATCGGCCTCGCCGGTTCGCGGATTCGCGTGTCCTCGAAGGCAGCCGTGATTACTGTGGCCGGCACCGTGCCGGACGAACATGCGCTGCGCCGGGCCCTCGACCTGGCCAGCGGCGTTCGCGGCGTGCGCGAGGTGCGCAATGCCATGGAGGTCGATGTCCCAAAATGAAGCGGGAGGGCGGTACGGCGTGGCTGGCTGCCTTGCTCAGGCGGTTTCCAGCGTTATCAGCAGGGCGCCCTCATCGACCGTATCGCCCTCTGTGACGTGAATCTCAAGCACGCGGCCAGCGTAGGGGGAAGGGATGTCGAGTGCCACCTTGCCGGTTTCCAGCGTCAGGATGTTGTCGTCGCGCTCCACCCGGTCGCCGATGTTGAGCAGTAATTCCAGAATGAACACGTCGCCGCTGGCACACGAGCCGCAACTCGACCAGCATTCAGGGTATTTCGGCATACGGACGGAGACAGTGGACATTGGCTTTTTTCCGGAAAACCCTTGCATTCTACGCCCAGCCCCGTATAATGCGCCGCTCTGTCAGCGCGCCCGTAGCTCAGTTGGATAGAGTATCTGGCTACGAACCAGAGGGTCGGGCGTTCGAATCGCTCCGGGCGCGCCACAGAACCTTTTCAGACCGATCTTGTTCGGTTTGATTTTTGGCAGCGCGCCCGTAGCTCAGTTGGATAGAGTATCTGGCTACGAACCAGAGGGTCGGGCGTTCGAATCGCTCCGGGCGCGCCAAACCAAAATGAAACGAGGCACTTCAAATGAAGTGCCTTTTTCATTTCCAGGGCCGGATTTGCTTCTGGCTGGACCCATTTCCTTCACATAGCCTTGCCTTTCTCGTTCGGTAAACGAACGAAAATCGCAGCGCATTGCTGCGCTGCGATCAGGCCCTCGGGGCAAAGGGTGGCTCGCTCAGGCTTCGACGCGGGAGATCACCACCGCGCTCGGCGGAATCTGGTAATCCGCAGCCAGCTGCTTGCGGGCGATGTCCTCGATGGCCTGTTCCTCGCAGGCGACGAAGTGGCGTGCGCCGCTGAAATCCTGCGGGATGCCGGCGCGATCCTGGGTGATGCGGTAGTGCACCTTGACGTTCATTTGCTGTTTACCTTTTATGGATTTTGTGAGTCCTGCGCGCGCAGTTTAGGCTTAATTTTGTGCGGCGCAATACGGGTTTTCCACAGGTTCGGGACTCGTCACGCGAGCCACCCGAAGGCATACCAAGGGGGCGATTGGGCGTGCTGCCGGCTGTTCAGCTGGCAGTGTCGAAACGCTGCAGTTCGTCGCGGGTATTGATGTTTTCGAAAGCGCCCGCGACGTCGTCAAACGCCACCTCGACAGTCTTCAGGGTGGCGTACCAGCGCTCGAACTTGCGCTCGCCGCTTTGCAGGTAGGCCGTCAGATGCGGTAGGACTTCACGCCTGCACAGGCAAAAAACCGGATGCGGCTGCTCGAAGGTGCGGGCTACGGCCAGATCGGCAGCATGGGCGTGCAGCGCGGCACTCAGCCGGGCGACCAGGTCGGCGGGCAGGAAGGGAGAGTCGCAGGGGGCCGTGGCCACCAAGGGATGGGCGGCCGCCGACAGTGCGGCATGCAGCCCGGCCAGCGGGCCGGCGAAGCCGGGAATGCAGTCGGGCACCACGCGATGGCCGAAAGCGGCATAGCGCTCGTTGTTCTGATTGGCGTTGATGAGTAACTCGTCGACCTGCGGCGCCAAGCGTTCGATCACCCAGGCTGTCATCGGCCGCCCCTGCAGTTCCTGCAGCCCCTTGTCGACACCGCCCATGCGGCGGCCGAGGCCGCCAGCCAGAACGACGCCGGTGATGGGTGGCCGGTTCATCAATACACCAGCGTGCGCCAGGCCGGATCGAGCGTCCGGGCGATGAAGGCGGTAGCGCCCGCGGCACGGGCTTGCGGAATCAGGGTTTCACCATCAGCGATCCAGCCGGCGCGAGCCATGCCGCAGGCAAAGAGCGGGATCTCTTCGGCGATGACCTCGCGCAGGAAGTCGCCGATCGACTTTTCTTGCGCCGGGGTGGGGTAGAGGCTGTCGGCGAGGCCATCGACCAGCAGGCGGACGGCCGGGCCGGCGAGGTGTATTTCAACCTCGGCATCGAGGGCATGCGCGGCCAGGGCGTGGACCAGCGGCGTCGAGTACAAGGCGGGACGTTCGACGCTGGCAGTGCAGATCAGGATGGCCAGCCGGTCACTCAAAGCGGGCCTCCGGTTCGATTGCGAGAATGTGCCGGCGGTAGGCATCGGCGTCGATCAGGCCTGCGGCTTCGGTTTCCCAGGCGGTGGGCCGGGCGCGCACCATCCAGCCTGCGCCATGGGGCTCCTTGCCGACCAGGGCGGGGCGCTCTTCCGCTGCTTCATTGCCTTCGAGCAGCGTAAAGGAGATCGGGGCGTGAACGGCGAGAACGGTCTTGCGGCACTCGATGGTGCCCATGCCCTTGCCGAGGGCTACTTCTGCGCCCTTCGGCTTGGCTGTGAAGGCGATGATCTCGCCGGCCAGGAAGATGCCGAAGCTGGTCGCACCAATCAGCACATCGCCGTTGTCCTGCATTTGCACCCACATGTCGTAACGGAGGCAGTAGAGGCGGTCGTCGGGCACGCTGCCATGGAAAGGTTGGTGGGCCATTTAGTTCAGGGAAAATGGCGGAAGGAAGCAGGAGTCGAACCTACCCAAGCCTGTTTGACAGGCCCTGACGGTTTTGAAGACCGTCCGTCCCACCGGGGAGCGATTCCTTCCGTTGTTCATGAGCCGAATTGCTCCGGATTGCCGCGCAATACATGGGTATCGCGGACCCGGCGAGTGTAGCCGATACGATCGAAGAATTCGAGGATATGGATGGCGACTTTGCGGCCGCCCCCGATTTCGTCGCGCAGCGGTGCTGCACGCACCATGCCGTCGCGCTGGTTGATGGTGGCGACGCGGCGCGCCAGGTCGGCGACGGCAGCGGCGGTGAAATAGTGATCGTGGGCGACCGGATAGGCCTCGCCCATGCGGGCAACGCGCTTGAGCAGGGCGCGCACGGCGTCTTCGCCTACGCCGGTGGCCTTGGCGATGTCACGGACGCGGGGCGGCGCATAGGGGGCGGCATCGAGCAGCGGCTTGAGCGTCTGCCACAGGTCGCGGTCGCCAGCCGCCATCTGTACGCGATGCTCGGGCAGGTGCAGCCAGGCATTGGTCTGGGCGATGCGGCCGTCGGCCAGCGGGCTGGCGAGCAGGGTGTCGAAGGCGGGGCGGGCGAGGGCCGGCTGAGTCAGCCGGCGCAGGCGGTCGCGTTCGACGCCGGGCATGTCCGGGGCGCGCTCGTGCTCGGCAGCGAGCGCGGCCAGCAGGCGGTCCTCCAGCCCCTGCCAGTGGGCGGCGGAGAAGGCGGTGGTGCCGACCCGCTTGAGGCCCAGTTCCCCGGCGATGGCGTGCAGGGTAGCGGTATCGAGGTTACGGTTGAGGGCGTAGGTGTCGAGGTCGATGCCGCCCGCCTGCTGGCTGGTCGCCAATTGCAGGGCGCTGGCCGGGTTGTCATCGGCCAGCGCGGCAAGCATGGCCAGACGTTCCGGGCTGCGCTTCTTGCGCGTCGGCGAGAAGATGTCGAGGACGCGGCCGCCGCCGATGGTGTGGCGGGCCGCGGCATCGCGCAGGATGAAACGGTCGCCGGCCAGTGCCCCGATGTCGCGCTCCAGCGTGATCTGCGCCCAGTGTTCGCCACCCGGCGGAATTTCGTCGGCGCCGAGCAGGGCAATGCGGGCCGGAACGTCTTCGGCACCCAGGTGGAGATGGACCTGCGTCCAGTGCTTGAGCGGCGGCTGGCCGGGCAGGACGCGGAGCGTGGCATCGAAGCGGCGGGTCGGCGCGTGCAAGACGGGGGCCAGCAGCCACATGCCGCGGTCGATTTCGGACTTCTCGATACCAGCCAGGGCCAGGGCGATGCGTTGCCCGGCATGGCCCGATTCGGCTGCTGTGTCCTGCACACGCAGGCTGCGCACGCGCACGGTCTTTCCCGGCGGCGAGAGCAGTAGCGGGTCGCCGGCCTTGACCATGCCGGAGAAGGCGGTGCCGGTGACCACGGTGCCGGCACCCGACAGCGTGAAGCAGCGGTCGATGGCGAGGCGGAAACCGCCTTGCCGGGTGCGTTCGCCGATTTCAGCAGCCATGCGGTCGAGGTGGGCGCGCAGCGCCGCGATGCCTTGGCCGGTGACGGCAGCGACCGGAAAGAGCGGGGCCTCGGCCAGCGCCGTGCCGGCCAGCAGGTCGGCAATTTCAGCCTTTGCCTGCGCCAGGCGTTCGGGCGATACCGCATCGATCTTAGTCAGGGCCACCGCGCCCTGGCGGATGCCGAGCAGTTCGACGATGTCCAGGTGCTCGCGGGTTTGCGGCATGGGGCCATCGTCGGCGGCGATGACGAGCAGCGCAAAGTCGATGCCGGTGGCACCGGCCAGCATGTTGTGGATCAGCTTCTCGTGGCCGGGCACGTCGATGAAGCCGAGCGTACCGCCCGCCGGGAGCGGGGTGTAGGCGTAGCCGAGATCGAGCGTGATGCCACGCGCCTTCTCTTCCTTCAGTCGGTCGCAGTCGACACCGGTGAGGGCTTTGACCAGGGTGGTCTTGCCGTGGTCGATGTGGCCGGCGGTGCCGATGATCATGGCGTCAGGCTGCCTGGAAGAGGGTGGCGGCTGCGGCCAGGGCGACGTCGTCGGTGAGTACCGCGTCGGGGGCGCCGCCCTTGCCCCATAGCGGCGGCTGCCATTGCATGCCCATGAACTCGGCGCACAGGCGATAGCTGTCGAACATCGGCTGCGCCTTTTCCCGGTTGCCGCTGGTGGCAATGACCCACAGGCGCTTGCCGGCCATCCGTTCCTTGAAGTCGAGGCCCGGCACGCGCAGCCAGGCGCTCCAGTGGTCGAGATAGGTCTTCAGCGGGGAGGGGATGGAAAACCAGTAAACCGGTGATACGAAGACGAGGTCGGTCGCGGCCAGCGTGGCGTCGAGCATGGCCTTGGCGTCGGCCATCGGCATCGGGTAGGTGCCGGCGGTGTGGCGCAGGTCGACGAAGGGCGGCAGTTCCAGATCGGCCAGCTTGCACCAGGTTTGTTGGGTGCCGGCCGGCAGAGTTTCTGCAGCCCGCCGGGCCAGGGTTTCGGTATTGCCGATATGGCCGGGTTCGCGGGTACTGGCGTTGAGGAACAGGAAATGGGACATCGGGAAATGGTGATTTGGAAAAAGCCTTATTCTGACATGCCCCACCCCGGCACGCGGGTGGGGCGCGGGAGGTCAGCCGAACATGTCCTCGTACATGCGGCCGGCCCAGGCGAAGTCCTCGGTTACCACTTCCTCGCGGCGCAGGTTGTCGTCGTCCTGATCCTGGACGATCTGGCCCTTGTCATTGACCCAGTACTTGAAGCGCACGGCGATGTCCTCGCGCGGCTCGGTGTTGACCATCATGAAGCACAGGTTGTCGGGCAGGGCGTATGTCGGCTCGCGTCCCTTGACCCGCTCGGCAATGTATTTGGCAACGATCCTGGCGTGCGCGTTGGCGACGTGGCCGGCCTTGGGGTAGAAGCGGAACAGTGGTGAAACGACGCCCACCGAGTCGCCGATGACATAGGTATCCGGGTCGTCCTTCAGGTTGAGGAAGAAGGGATCGACGCCGGCCCAGCCGGTTGGCTTGCCGTCCTCGTTCCTGCCGATCACGCCGGCCTTCCAGGCCATGTCGCCGGCCTGGTGCGGGGCCATCAGGATGGAATGGTCGAAGGTGAAATCGCCGGCCGCGGTCTTGATCTTCTTGTTGAAGGGATCGACTTCGCTGATCGTCGCCTTGGGCACATAGACGATCTGGTCCTTGTACAACTCGCGGAAGGCATCCTGGAAACCGCCGGTGATGGGGGCCGGGCTCGGCTTGGGGTCGAGGATGATGACCTTGCCCTTGATCTTGCGCTGCTTGAACAGGCCGGCGATCAGGCAGGCACGCTCGTAGGGCGAGGGCGGGCAGCGATGCGGCGGGGGCGGCAGGGTCATCACCAGGTCGCCGCCGGTGAAATTCTGGATGCTCTGCTTGAGTTTGAAGTGCTCGGCATTCGGGATGTAGGCGGCGGGGAACATCGCCTTGGTGTAGTCGGCTGCCTTGCGGTCGTTGCCGAACCAGGCTTCGTAGTTGTAGCGGATGCCGGCGCCGAGGATCAGGTAGTCGTAATCGACCCAGCCCTGCGCCGTGATGACGCGCTTTTTCTCGCGCTCAAAGGCGGTTACCTCGGTCTGGATGTAGTGGTAGCCGTACTTCTGCGCCACATCGAGGTAGCTGAAGGTGAGGAACTGGACGTCGACCACATCGACCAGCCACTTGTTGCTCATCGGGCAGGAGAAGAACACCGGGTTCCGTTCAAGCAGAACGACTTCCAGGGTGGGGTCGAGCAGGCGCAGGTGCTTGGCGGCCGTGACGCCGCCCCAGCCGCCGCCGCAGATCACGACCCGCTTGCCCCTGGCTTTCGGCAGCAGCGGATCGGACTGCATCTGGATCAGGAAAGGCAGCGGGCTGGTTGGCGCGGCGATGCTGGCCGTTGCCCCGAGTGCCGCGCCGGCGGCGAGGAATTGTCGTCGGTTGAGGGTCATGTCTCAGTCTCCATTCGATGAACCACCCGGACACGGAGATGCCCGGATTTACGGGTGCCCATGGCGGGCGGGGCGAGAGCAGCAGGCGGTACGCAGACCGCCCGGCAAGGCTGCTTTCAAAACTTGAGGTGCGCCAGCTGCTCCGTGAAACGGGCTTCGTCCCCGGCTTCCAGGCAGCGCAGGTCGAGATGATACGCATCGTCGCGGATATGGCCGATGACCGGCACCGGCAGGCCGCGGAAAGCGGCTTCGAGGGCGAGCAGGGCCTTGCCCGGCTTTTTGGCCGTTGGTCGGCAAAGCAGGGCAAGGGAGGGCAGGCGTTCGACCGGCAGGGCGCCACTGCCAATCTGGCTGCTGCAAGGCGCCAGACTGACCACAACAGTTGCACCAAGGGCTGCCTGGATGAGCGGCAGCAGGCGTTGGCCGGTGGTTTCGATGTCGGCCAGCGGCCGGGTGAGCAGGCGCAGGGTGGGCAGGCGCTGGCTCAGGCGATCCGGGTCGCGATACAGGCGCAGCGTTGCTTCCAGCGCGGCGAGGGTGGTCTTGCCAACGCGCAGGGCACGCTTGAGCGGGTTTTTCTTGATTTTGGCGATTAAGTCCTTGCGGCCGACGATCAGCCCGGCCTGCGGGCCGCCGAGCAGCTTGTCGCCGGAAAAGGTAACGATGTCGGCACCGGCCGCCAGCGCCTGCTGCGGTGTCGGTTCGGCCGGTAGGCCATAGGCGGCGAAATCGGTCAGCGTGCCGCTGCCCAGGTCGACCACGAAGGGTAGCCCGGCAGCGTGGGCAATGTCGGCAATGGCCTTTTCGTCGACCACCTTGGTAAAGCCGACGACGGCGTAGTTGCTGGTGTGCACCTTCATCAGCAGCGCCGTTTTCGGGCCGATGGCCTCGGCGTAGTCCTTGTCGTGCGTGCGGTTGGTGGTGCCGATCTCGAACAGCTTGACCTGTGCCCGGCGCATCACGTCCGGCACACGGAAGGCGCCGCCGATCTCGACCAGTTCGCCGCGCGACACCACCGCCTCCTTGCCCTGGGCCAGCGCGTTGAGCGTCAGCAGCACGGCAGCGGCGTTGTTGTTGACGATGGTGGCGGCGATGTTGGGGTCACCGCCGGCGACCAGTTCGGATAGCAGGCCGGAAACCAGGTCGTCACGGTCGCCCCGGCCGCCGGAGGCGAGGTCGTATTCCAGCGCGCAAGGAGAGCGGGCGGCGTCGACCATGGCGGCGATAGCCTCCTCGGCCAGCTGGGCGCGGCCCAGGTTGGTGTGCAGCACGGTGCCGGTCAGGTTGAAGACCGGGCGCAGGTTGGCGCGCGCCGAGGCGTCGGCGCGGCGGCCGATGGCGGCAAGCAGCGCGGCTTCATCGGGCAGCGGCAGGCCATGCTTGATGCCCTCGCGGGCAGCGGCCAGTTCGGCACGGACGCAGCCGGTGACCAGCTGGCGGCCGTGGGTTTCGATCAGGGCGGGGAGTTGCTGCAGGACGCGGTCAACTGCGGGAAGGCGTTGGTTTGGGTTCATGGCTCTCGCCCGGACCGGGCAGAAAGAAGTGGATCGGAGAATCGTTGATTCGTGGATTCCCGCCGAAGCGGGAAGGATGGGGTGGGGTTCAGCCGCTGTGTGCGCCAAAGAGCAGCAGGTTGGGGCCGGAGCGCTCGTAGCCGGCTTCGTCGACCAGCATGTCGAGGGCGAGTGTGGCCAGGTCGTCGGCCACCGGGTCTACCTTGGGGTCTTTTTCCTGGTAGACGATCTTCAGGTAGCTCTTGCAGGCATCGCAGGTTTCGGCCCGCACGGCACCCTTGCTACCGTCGATTTCGTGCAGGGCGACTTCCTTGTCGGTATCGCAGGCCGTGCAGGTGGCGCGCGGCACGTTCCATTCGGTATTGCACAGCGAGCAATGCAGGTAACGCAGGTTGTTGATGGCGCTGCCCAGGCGGACCACGCTGGCCACCGGCAGGCTGCCGCAGCAGGGGCAGACGCCGGGCGCATCCAGCTTGTGCAGATGGCTGGCTTCGAGCTGGCTGGCCAGTTGGGTGAAGACGATTTGCAGTGCGGCAGCGACGAAGGGCAACTCGGCCGCACGGGCCATGTCCGGCTCGCCCTTGAGCAGCATGTCGGCCAGGGCTTCCAGTTCGCTTTCGGAGGCGGCGAGCAATGCCGTGAGGGCGGCCTGGCCGCTTTCCGGGGCAGTTGCTTGCAGGCGCTGCACCAATTGCTGCAGGGCCAGGCGCCAGGCGGCCGGGCGGGGCAGGGACGAGGCGTTGAGCGGCGGCATGGCGTGGGTACGGGCCTGTTCGAGCGTCCTTGCATCGGGCAGCTGCAGGCTGGGCAGGCCCTGGAGAACCTCGTGCTGGGCACGGCTCAGGTCGGCCAGGAAATTCAGCCAGTCGCCCAGGCTGTGCTGCCCGGCCAGGCTGGCAAAACGCTCGGCACGGTCCGCGAACAGCGTGCTGGTGACCGGTAGCAGGATGGGGGCGGCTTGCGTTGCCGGCGGGTGGAAATCGATCGGTTGGCTTTGCATGGGCGGTTTGTTGTGTGTTTGTCCGGGTTGCCGAAATGGTTGTGCGGTCTGCGTTCAGCGCGAGTATTTCAAAAAAACGGGGGATGCGGGATGTTTTCCGCAGAGCCCCCTAAGCGCAAGGTAAAACCGTTGGTAGCCACCCCCGCCGGGGCGGGGATGGCCTGGCTTATTTGCCGGTGACCTGGCGATACCAGCCACGATGATGCTGCTTGGCCCAGGCGCGGGTGACCGTGCCGTACCACATGGCGCGGATGGTGCCCTTGACCCAGATGGCGGCATAGACGTGGACCATGATCAGGCCGATCATCACGGCGCCGGCGGCGGCATGCACCACGGCGCCCATGCGGACGAGCGTGATGTCGAAGCCGAACCAGGCGCGCCAGATGAACAGGCCGGAGACCATCATCAGCAGCATGCACACGGCCAGGGCCCAGAACATGACTTTCTGGCCGCCGTTGTACTTGCCCTGTTCCGGCATGTCGTGGTCGTTGCCATCCACCATGTTCTTCGCCTTCGACAGCCATTCCTTGTCCGCCGGTGTCATCTTGTTCAGATGCTTGAAGCGGAAGAACATGACGATGAAGGCGAGCGCCATCAGCACCCCGAGGTAGGGGTGGATGATGCGGGCCCAGGTCGGGCCGCCGAACAGCTGGGTGAGCGGGAAGAACGCCGGATGGAAGAAGGCCAGGCCGGAGAGGGCGAGCAGGATGAAGCTGATGCCCACCACCCAGTGGTTAGCCCGTTCGGACGCGTTGTAGCGCTTGAGGTCTTTCGGGTCGCGGATCATTTTGCATCCTCCTTCTCGATCTCGTCCTCGATCTCTTTCGAGACCTCGTTCGGACCCTTGGTCACGTAATGGAACAGGCTGCCCAGTGCGACGCCGGCCAGAGCCAGCGTGGCGAGCGGCTTGGCGACACCCTTCCACAACGAGACCAGCGGGCTGATCGACGGATTGGCCGGCAGGCCGGCATAGAGGTCGGGCTTGTCGGCGTGGTGCAGCACGTACATGACGTGCGTACCGCCCACCCCTTGCGGGTCGTACAAGCCGGCCTGGTCGTAGCCACGTTCCTTGAGGTCGGTGACGCGCTTGGCCGCGTAGTCCTTCATGTCCTCCTTGCTGCCGAACTGGATGGCGCCAGTCGGGCAGGCCTTGGCGCAGGCCGGAGCCTGGTTGACCGCCACCCGGTCGGAACACAGCGAGCACTTGTAGGCCTTGCTGTCTTCCTTCGAGATGCGGGGGACGTTGAACGGACAGCCGGTGACGCAGTAGCCGCAGCCGATGCAGTTTTCCTGGTGGAAATCCACAATGCCGTTGCTGTACTGGATGATCGCGCCGGGCGCCGGGCAGGCCTTGAGGCAACCCGGATCGGCGCAATGCATGCAGCCGTCCTTGCGGATCAGCCACTCGAGCTTGTTGTTCTGCTCGACCTCGGTGTAGCGCATGACCGTCCACGACTTGGCCGACAGGTCCATCGGGTTGTCGTACACCCCGTGGCAGTTGCCGACTTCGTCGCGGATGTCGTTCCACTCCGAGCACGCCACCTGGCAGGCCTTGCAGCCGATGCAGGCGGACACGTCGATAAGCTTGGCGATCTCCACTGTCTGCCGCACTTGCGTGGACGGCGTGGTGGTGGCGGAGCGCTGTTTGATGTCTAGCGATTGCAGTGCCATGTCAGCTCTCCTTTACGCCTTCTCGATGTTGACCAGGAACGCCTTGTATTCCGGCGTCTGCGTATTGGCGTCGCCCACGAACGGGGTCAGGGTGTTGGTGATGAAGCCAGGCTTCGTCGCCCCCTTGAAACCGTAGTGGATCGGAATGCCGATGGTGTGCACCTTCTTGCCATCGACATCGAGCGCCTTGATCCGCTTGGTCACCACCGCCACGCCCTTGATGAAGCCGCGGTTGGAACGAACCTTGACCTTGTCGCCGGCGGTGATGCCCTTCTCCCTGGCCAGTTCCTCGCCGATTTCGACAAACTGTTCCGGCTGCATGATCGCGTTGATCTTGCTCTGCTTGGTCCAGTAGTGGAAATGCTCGGTCAGGCGGTAGGTGGTGCCGACGTACGGGAAGTCCTTGGCCGTGCCGAACGCCTCCATGTCGCCCTTGTACACGCGGGCCGCGGGGTTGGCGCGGGCCTTCGGGTTCTTCGGGTGCATCGGGTTGTTGTCCAGCGGCGACTCGAAAGGCTCGTAGTGCTCCGGGAACGGACCTTCGGCCATCAGGCCGACGGCGAACAGGCGGCCGACACCTTCACCGGTCATGATGAAGGGCATGACGTTCTGCTCGGGTGCTGCGTCCGGACGCATGTCGGGCACGTCGTTGCCGCCCCACTTGTCGCCCAGCCACTTGAGCACGGTACGCTGCGGATCCCACGGCTTGCCGGATGGATCGGCCGAGGCACGGTTGTACAGGATGCGGCGGTTGACCGGCCAGGCGAAGCCCCAGTTCAGCGTCTGGCCGAGGCCGGACGGATCGCTGTTGTCGCGGCGGGCCGAGTTGTTGCCGGCCTGCGACCACACACCGCAGTAGATCCAGTTGCCGCAGGTGGTCGACCCGTCGTCGCGCAGCATGGCAAAGCTCGGCAACTGATCGCCGGCCTTGACCAGCACCTTGGTTGGATCCTTCGGATCGAGCACGTCGGCCAATGCCTTGCCGTTGTACTCCATCATCAGCTCTTCCGGCGAGGGCTTGGTCGGGATGCGATAGGCCCAGGTCAGCTTCTGGATCGGCTCGGAATAGGCGCCGCCATCCTTGGCGTACATGTCCTTCAGCTTCAGGAACAGGGTGGCCATGATCTCGGTGTCGTCCTTCGCTTCACCCGGGCCGTTGGCGGCCTTCCAGCGCCACTGGATGACGCGGCCGGAATTGGTGAAGCTGCCGCTGGTTTCGGCGAACAGCGTGGTCGGCAGGCGGAACACTTCAGTCGGAATCTTGCTCGGATCGACGTCGTTGAACTCGCCATGCGGCTTCCAGAACTCGGAGGTATCGGTTGCCAGCGGGTCCATCACCACCATGTACTTCAGTTTCGACAGCGCATCCGACACCTTCTTCTTGTTGGCGACGGAAGCCAGCGGGTTGAAGCCCTGGCAGAGGAAGCCGTGGACCTTGCCCTGATACATCTGGTCGAAGATCGACAGCACATCGGAGGCACCGGCCAGCTTGGGCATGAAGTCGTAGGCGAAGCCGTTTTCCTTGGTTGCCGCGTTGCCCCACCAGGCCTTGTGCAGGCTGACGTACCACTTGGGCAGGTTCTGGCCGAAGTTCATCTGGCCCGGCCGCAGCATCTTCGGCGTCTTCTTTTCCAGGAATGTCTTCAGGTCCGGCTCGGCATCAGACGGCACCGCCAGGTAACCCGGCAGGTTCTGGGCGTAGAGCGCGAAGTCGGTGATGCCCTGGACGTTGGCGTGACCGCGCAGCGCGTTGATGCCACCGCCCGCCATGCCCATGTTGCCGAGCAGGAGCTGGATGATCGCCATGCTGCGGATGTTCTGCGAACCGACGGAATGCTCGGTCCAGCCCAGCGCATACAGGTTGGTCATCGTCTTGTTCGGCGCGGCCGTCTCGGCGATGTATTCGCAGACCTTCAGGAAGGCTTCCTTCGGCGTGCCGCAGACCTTGGCCACCATGTCCGGCGTGTAGCGGGACTAGTGGGTCTTCAGCAACTGGAAGGCGCAGCGCGGGTTCTGCAGCGTGTCGTCGACCTTGGCGAAGCCGTCCTCGCCCATCTGGTATTTCCAGGTGGCCTTGTCGTAGCTGCGCTTCTCGTCGTTGTAGCCGGCGAAGATGCCATCCTCGAAACCGAAGCCGTCGTCGATCAGGAAGGACGCGTTGGTGTACGCCTTCACGTAATCGTGATGGATCTTGTCGTTCGACAGCAGGTAATTGATGACGCCGCCCAGGAAGGCGATGTCGGAGCCCGGACGGATCGGCGCATAGTA
>JAEUOE010000041.1 GCA_016790885.1 Dechloromonas sp.
CGAGCACAAGCAGCGTCGGCAGGACGTGCTGGTCGACGACGAGCTGATCTTTGCCTTCTACGACCACATCATTCCGGAAGGCATCCACAACGGCGCCACCTTCGACCATTGGCGCAAGACGGCCGAGCAGGAAAACGCCAAGCTGCTGTTCCTCGCCAAGGACGACCTGATGCGCCATTCGGCGGCCGGCGTGACCACCGAGGCTTTCCCGCATCACCTGAAGGTCGGCGGCGTCGATTACGCGCTGAGCTACCACTTCGAGCCGGGCTCGCCGAAGGACGGCGTGACGCTGACCCTGCCGCTGGCGCAACTGAACCAGATTCCGGCCCTGCGCATGGAATGGCTGGTGCCCGGGCTGTTGAAGGAAAAGCTGGTCCAGTTGATCAAGACGCTGCCGCAGAAAATCCGCGCCAAGCTGGTGCCGGTGCCGGAGTTCGTCGACGAATTCATCGCCGCCACCGCCGGCAACGACAAGAAGATGAATGCCGGGCTGATCCCGCCGCTGATCGACTACATCCTCGAAGCGCGCGGCCTGAATGCCCGCGGCTGGGCGGTGACGCCGGACGCCTTCCGTCCCGACGCGCTGCCGCCGCATTTCTCGATGAACTACAAGCTGATCGACGAACATGGCCGGCAACTGGACATGAACCGCAGCCTGGTTGCGCTGCGCGGCGAGTGGGGCAAGGAAGCGAAGGAGGAATTCGCCGAGCTGCACGAAACGCCGTCCGAATACACCCAACTGACCGATTGGACCTTCGGCGAACTGCCGGAGCTGATGGAGGTGCCGGTCGGGAAACAAACAGTGCTTGGCTACCCGGCGCTGGTCGATGATGGCGAAACGGTCAGCCTGAAAGTGTTCGACTCGGCCGAAGAAGCCGCCGAAACGCACCGCCGTGGCCTGGCCCGGCTGTTCATGCTGCAGTTCAAGGAGCAGGTGAAGTATTTCGACAAAAACGTGCCGGGCATGAGCCAGATGGGCATGCAGTTCATGGCGCTGGGCACGACCGAGGAATTGAAGCGGCAGATCGTCGACCTGACCTTCGAACGTGCCTGCCTGACCGAACCGCTGCCGACCACGCCGGAGGCCTTCAAGGCGCGCTGTGGCGAGGCCAAGGCGCGGCTGGGCCTGATCATGCAGGAGGTCTGCCGGTTGGTCGGTACGGTGCTGACCGAATGGCAGGCGGTGACCAAGAAGCTGCCGGCCTTCAAGGCGCAGGCAGCGGTGGTCGCCGACATCGAGGCACAGCTGAAACGGCTGGTGGGCAAGAACTTCGTCGTTGCCACGCCGTTCGAGCGTCTGCAGCACTACCCGCGTTACCTGAAGGCGGTCGGCGTCCGGCTCGACAAGCTCAAGGCAGCCCCGGCACGCGATGCACAAGCGATGGCCGACTACGCCAAGCTGTGGACCAACTATGAGCGCCGGGCGCTGCAACTGGCCAAGATGGGCGCGGTCGATCCGCAGGTCGAGCAGTTCCGCTGGCTGATGGAGGAGTTGCGCGTCGGCCTCTTCGCGCAGGAACTGCGGACGCCGGTGCCGGTCTCGGTGAAGCGTCTGGAAAAGCAATGGGAGGGTATCAAGCATGGGTGATGTGATGCTGGCGCTGGCGCGCACTTTCGCCTCGCTGCGCGATGGCAAGGTCTGGCTCTATGTGCTGACCCCGGCGCTGTTCTCGCTGCTGCTTTCCATCGGCCTCGCGGTCTGGGCGCTGGGCGCCGTCGTGCAGCAGATGATGGACTACCCGCCGATGACCCTGCTCGTCGGCTGGGGGCTGGTCTGGCTGGCCAACATCCTGGCTTACCTGGGGGGCTGGATGGCGATCTTTGCCATCGCTTACCTGACGGCCTCGCTGCTCGCTGCCGTCGTCATCCTGCCGCTGATGCTCAAGCATCTGTCGGCCAACGAATACCGCGACGTGGCGGCGATGGGCAAGGACAGCTTCGTGGCGGCGGCCATGAACAGCCTGGTCGCCTCGGTGGTTTTTGTGCTGGCCTGGGTGGCGACCATTCCGCTCTGGCTGATTCCCGGCTTCTCGCTGCTCATCCCCCTGCTGCTGATGGGCTGGCTGAACCGCCGAACCTTTGCCTACGACGCCCTGTCGATGCATGCCTCGGATAGTGAATGGCAGGCCATCCGCAGCGGCCAGAAAACGCCGCTCTTCATGCTCGGCCTGACCATGGCCCTGCTCGCCCATATCCCTGTCGTCGGCCTGCTGGTGCCGGCGCTGGCGGCGCTATCATTCGTCCATTACGGGCTGGAAGCCCTGCGCCGCTCGCGCGGCGGCGCGCTGGTCACTATCGAGGGAGAACGTTTATGAGCCGCACCTTTGGCGCCATCATCATTGGCGACGAGATTTTGTCCGGCAAGCGGCAGGACAAGCACTTCGCCAAAATTGCCGAAATGCTCGGCGCGCGCGGCCTGCGCCTGAGCTGGGTGGAATACCTGGGTGACGACCGCCAGCGTCTGGCAGCAACCTTCAAGCGCACGATGGCGGCTGGCGATGTGGTCTTTTCCTGCGGCGGCATCGGCAACACGCCGGACGACCATACCCGGCAGGCAGCCGCCGCGGCGCTCGGCGTCGGGCTGGAACTGCACGCCGAAGCCTTCGAGGAGTTGAAGATCCGCTTTGCCGGCGAGGAGGTTACCGATCGGCGCAAGCTGCTGGTCACCTTCCCGCAAGGGGTGAAGATGATTCCCAACCCCTTCAACCGCATCGCCGGCTTCATGGCCAACGAGCATTACTTCGTGCCGGGCTTCCCTCAGATGGCGCACCCGATGATCGAGTGGGCGCTCGATACCTTTTACCAGGGCGAATTCCAGCCCGTCACCGACACCATCGAAAAGGCTTTCCTGCTCACCGGCCCGACGGCCTACGAAAGCGCGCTGCTCGACCTGATGGAGCGCATCGTCGCCGCCTACCCGACGTTGCGCCTGTTCTCGCTGCCGTCACTGGTCGGCAAGGAGCGCAAGCATCTGGAACTGGGCGTCGAGGGCGCTCCGGCGCTGGTCGACAAGGCGATGGAGGAAATTCGCGTCGAGGTCGACAAGCGGGGTATTAGCTGGGTCTGGCGGCCGTAGTTTTTTCGCCACCCCCAAAAGCAAAAGCCCGCTGCGAAGCGGGCTTTCTTTTGCCGGAGCGCGGCGGATTACTTGGCAGCGGCCTTCTTGGCGGCGGCAGCGGTGGCGCTCTTCTTGGCCGGGGCAGCAACGTTGCTGGCGGCTTGCAGATTGGCTTCGGCGATATCCGACAGTTGCTTGGCCATCGAGGTCATCTGGTCGAAAGCCTTGGTCGAGGCGCCGAGCATGGACTGCATGGTGGCGGCGAACACGTCACCACCCACCGGAGCGGAGGCCTTGGCCTTCTCGACAACGCTTTCGGCATTCTTGGTGAAGGTGCTGTACTGGGCTTCCATGACGCCGGTGATTTCCTTCTGCATTTCGGAAACCAGGTCATAGACGCTGCGCGAGTAGCTCATCAGCTTGTCGACATTCGGCTGGGCCAGTTCGCTGTTCAGCTTGGCGACGGTGTTGGCATCCTTGGCCGACAACAGTTGCTGGGCGTTGGCAACCGTGTTGTTGAAGAACTCGCGGGAAGCAGCCATGTTCAGGGCGGTCAGACGCTCGACGCCGTTGAAGGCGGTACGCATCAGGGCCATCATGACTTCGGCGTTGGCTTTCTGGGCGGCGGTCAGTTGTTCGATATTCGGGTTGCTCATCATCTTCTCCAGTTTATGTGTGCAGGCGTGGATGAAACAAAGCCCCCGCCGTGGCAGGGGCTTTTTGTGGCGATATTACTTGGACTTCTTGGCAGCGGCGCCAACAGCCTTGACGGTGGCGTTGGTGGCGGCGGCAACGTTGGCTTCGGTGATCTCGGCAACCTGCTTGGCAGCCTTGTTCATGTTGTCGAAAGCGGAGTTGGCAGCAGCGATGGCGCTCTTGACGGCGGCGACGGCAACGTCGGAGCCGGCCGGGGCGGACTTGGCAGCCTTGTCGAGCAGGCCGGAAACGGTCTTCTGGAAGTCGCCGAACTGGGCTTCGACCATCTTGGACAGCTCTTCCTGGGTCTGGGCAGAGATTTCGTAAACGCTACGGGAGTAGGCAACGGCCTTCTCGACGTTCGGCTGGGCCAGCGAAGCCTGGATGGACAGGGCTTCCTGGACGTCCTTGGCACCCATCAGGGCCTTGGCGCCGGAAACGGAGTCTTCCATCACGGAGCGGGCGGTGTTGAGGTTCAGGGCGGCGATGCGCTCGGCGGAAGCCAGGGCGGTGTTGGCCAGGGACAGCAGGGAATCAACGGTGGCCTTGTTGGCGGCGGCGAATTGCTCGGGGGTGGTGAACATGGGTTTATCTCCTAATAAAAATCATGGCGAAGTTCGAATCGTTGGCAGGCGGCTCATCGTGCGATGTTGCGCTGCAGCATGGTCTTAATTATAGGGATGATTGCTCGCTTGTCAATAGTATTTTTGTGCAGTGCACCAAAATCGATAAACCGATGTAAATCATGGGCTTGCCGTTGTTTGGCGAGGCTTGCTGCAAGCGGATTTGGCGGCGCAGCAGTGCCGCGATGCACTACTGTTGTGCGGGTTCGCTGGCCAGGCCGCCGGCACCCTTGAGCTGCAAGCGTTCACCGCGGACGGCCGGGCGTTCCGGTTCCGTTTCCTTGTTCTTCGGCTGGATCACGGCGCGAACACGCGGTGGCGGGGCTTTCGGGTCGCGTGCCTCACCGGCGGTCACCAGGTATTTTTCATTGACGGCGTCGTACCAGATGTAGTCGCCCCTGACCTGATCTTCACCGCTTTTCACCCAGGCGCGGTGGAACAGTTCGGCGATCTCGCTGTTGGTGTTGTATTCGATGCGCTCGGCCTCGCCCTCGATGTATTCATCCTTGCCTTCGCGTTTCTGGCGGAAGCGGGCCAGGCCGTCCTTGCCGCTGAATGCGGTGCCCTTCTGGAAGCCGTACTGGTCTTCGGTAATCACCACCCGGTCGGCCTTGAGGATCATCGTTCCCTTGGTGATGACGACGTCGCCTTCGAGGATCTGGATTTTCTTCGCGTCGTCGATAGAAACGCGGCTGGCT
>JAEUOE010000142.1 GCA_016790885.1 Dechloromonas sp.
TTCTGCCGGTCGGCGAACTGCTTCGGCATCGTGCCGGCATCCATGCCCTGGCAGAACTTGTCGATGAAAGCCTGGTCCTGCCAGCCGTTGGCGAAGATGTGATGGGCCATGCCGGCCAGCATGGCGGCATCGGTGTTCGGCCGGATCGGAATCCACCACGCGTCGTAGCTGGCGGCGCTGTCGGTGTATTGCGGGTCGACCACGACGAACTTGCAGCCGCGCTGCTTGGCCAGCCGCATGTAGTAGAAGGTGTTGCCGCCGTGGAAGGTGTAGGCCGGGTTCCAGCCCCACATGATGATCAGCTTGCTGTGCGCAAAGGCGTCGTCCTCGTTGCCGTCGGTGATGGTGCCGAAGGTCATGCGCGAACTGAAGGTCGTGCCCTGGTAACTGGGGACAGACCACGAATTCGTCCGGCAGCCGAACATGCCGAGAAAGCGGGCGAGCAGGCCCTCGATCTGGTCCGACTTGTGCAGCACGCCATACGAGGTGCCGGCGTAGGCCTGGTCGAGGATGGCCGTCGGGCCGTGCTTCTGCTTGATATCCACCATCTTCTGGGCGACGAAATTGAGCGCTTCGTCCCACGACACCCGCTTGAACTTGCCCTCGCCCCGCTCGCCGACGCGCAGCATCGGGTAGAGCAGGCGCTCCGGCGAATAAAGCCGGCTGCGGTAGGATCGGCCGCGTAGGCAGGCGCGCAGTTGCGGCACCTGCTCGTTCTCGAAACCGAACTTGCCGCCTTCCTGGTAACGCCCGTCATCGGTGGACAGGCGGACGATCACGTCGCCCTTCTTGTGGGCGACCAGCATGTGGCGCGAGCCGCAGTTATGGTCGCAGGAGGTGACGACAGTCGTCAGTTGATCGTCGCGCGGATACGGTTCGTAGGCAAAGGCCTGGGCCTGCTGCTCGCCGCTGCCCAGTTCGACCAGGCCGCTGGTCGTTGCCACGGCGGCGCCGGCGCCCACTGTCTTCAGGAAGCTGCGGCGATGCGGGTTGAGGAGATCGAGCCAGTTGCGTGGGGTATCCATGGTCGCTCCGGGTTATGGGCGGGCGCTTGCCGGCAGTTGGAAACGGGCTTCCGATTGCGTCGGGCGATCCTTCGCCCAATCCGGCAGGTCGGCCGGCATGTCTGCCCAGGCATGGCGCGGATAGGGGTAGCTCATGCCATACCACGCCCGGCCGCCATGGCAGCCGTAACAGGTATCGGCATTCTGCTGTCCGGCCGCTTCGATGGCCGCTGCATTCAGGTAAGTCACCTGATGACGCCGGGTGCGAATGGCCGCATGGCAGGTCAGGCAGGAATCGCCGAACACGGCCTTGCTTGCGGGCCAGGGGGCCGGCAAGCCCATGATCGCAGCGTTCATCTGGCCGTGGCACTTCAGGCAAGTGGTTTCGACATCGACCTGCTTGCGCAGCGTAAAGTCGGTCGTCGCCTGCGGCGTCGAGGTGGCAGAGGAACCAGGCGCCTCCTCGCGTGGATCGTGCCCCTGGTGGCAGGTATTGCAGCGCAGGTTCATCAGCTCCCTGGCCATCGGCGTGAGCAGATGGCGGCGATGGAAAGTCTCCTGCGCGCCTTGATAGGTGCTCAGCTGCTGATACCAGGCCTTGCTGGCGGCGGCCCGGACGCCGGCCGGCGAGGTTTCGCGCACTGTGTCGTCGAGCACCTCGCGATGGCAGGCCAGGCACTGGGCGTCGGTCGCCGTGTCGATAGCCGGCTTGAAATGAAGGGGATCGTAGGTGGCGCGCCAATGATCCCTGCCCTCCCCGCTGCTCGCCGCGACCGGGCTTGGTGTGGCCGGCTGCGGGTCGCGCATTTGCCAGCCGATCCAGGCGCCTGCTGCGGTCGCCGCCACGGCGATGGCGAGAATCACCATGCTGGTCCGGTGGGTACGCATGATCAGTCCTTGTTCTGGCCGGCGTGCAAACCGCGGATATCGTAACGCCCCGCCAGATTGGGCTGATTGAACGGCGTGTACCAGGCCCCCTGATCCTTCAGGAAACCAAGGCCGGTCTGCGGTTCCTCTATTCCCCGCAGCGCAGCAGCCCGCCATGCCGCGCTCTGGTCGAAGCGGGCCACAATCGGCGCGCCAACCGGCCGCTGTGCCGGGTTCAGGCCAGCCACCGGCAAGGCTTCAGCAAGGGCCGGCAGGGGCAGCGCGGCGCAGGCCAGCGCAAGCAGGAAGGGGAGCAGCGGCATCGGGCATTCCCGGAAAAAATGGCATCGTCACCACTCTACGCCGCCCAGCCACGGCATTTTTGAGCGAAATCAAAATAGCCGGCACCAAACGCCGATCTCAACAGGCGACCGGCCGTCCCGGGTCGGCGCACCACTCGCTCCACGAACCGGCGTACAGCCGGGAACCGGGCAAGCCGGCGACTTCCATGGCCACCATATTGAGGCAGGCGGAAACGCCCGAACCGCACTGGTGCACGACCAGATCGGGCGGCGAACCGGCCAGCACGGCCAGCCACTCGGCGCGCAACCGGGCGGCCGGCTTGAAGCGGCCGTCGGGCAACAGGTTATCCTTGAAGCAGCGATTGACCGCCCCCGGGATGTGCCCGGCCACCGGATCGAT
>JAEUOE010000182.1 GCA_016790885.1 Dechloromonas sp.
GCCGAGGTACGCGGTTTCGGGCCGCTGCGCGAACAGGCTGCCCGCCAGGCCAGCGCACGCAGAGAAAGGGCGAGAAGCGCCTTGATGGCATAAAATCGCGGGATGTCATCCCCCCCGCTTCGTCAACTGGCGCTGCAAGGCGCCGCCGCCATCCTCGTCCTGTCCCTCGCCTGGCCCTACTTCGGCGTGCAGGGCGAAGCCTTGCCGTGGCTGGAAACCAGCCTGGCCATCGGCGGCGTTGCGCTGCTCTTTGCCACCCTGTCGCGCCAGCCGTGGTGGTGGCGCGTCATCCACGCCGGTTTCATGCCGCTTGTCTGGTTCACCCAATCCCTGGCCATCGACCCCGGCTGGTTCCTGTTCGCCGCCGTTCTGCTGCTGCTCGTCTATCGCGGCGCGTTGACCGGGCAGGTGCCGCTCTACCTCTCCAACAAGCAGACGGTTCAGGCGCTGGCCGAACTGATCGCCGCACGCGGCGACACCCGCTTTCTCGATCTCGGGGCCGGGGTCGGCAGCACCACCGTGCCGCTTGCCGACGCGCTGCCCGACAGCCATTTCACCGGCTACGAGAACGCCCCGCTGACCTGGCTGGTCGGTCTGCTGCTCGGCGTTGGCCGGCCGAACATCCGCTGGCGCTGGGATGACCTGTGGCAGGCCGACCTCGGCAACTACGACGTGGTTTACGCCTTCCTCTCCCCGGCTCCGATGCCCCGGCTGTGGGAGAAGGTGCAGGCCGAAATGAAGCCGGGCAGCCTGTTCATCAGCAACAGTTTCCCGGTGCCTGGCGCCACGCCGGACCAGGTGATCGAGGTCGACTGCACGCCGCCTCGTCCGCTCTACTGCTACCAGCGCTAGCCTGGCATGCCGCGCCGCAAGCCCGAAACACTGGCGCTGGCCGTTTCCCTGGCCGGCACACTGATCGTGCTGCTGGTCTTCATGGCCGACCTCGTGCTGGCCCGCCATCGCGATCTGGAATCGGGCGAACGGCGGCTGCAGCATTTCGGCATCATGATGGCCGAACACACGGCGCGCACCTTCGAAGCCGTCGATGTGCTGTTGCGCGAAACGGCGACTGACCTGTCGCACAGCCGGCGCGACTGGGAAAACTGGGAGGCCAGCCGCGGCTGGGAATACATTGCCCAGCGCCATTCCCGCGCCATGCCGCAATTGCGCGACCTGATCATCTTTGATGCGTGGGGCCGCCAGCGCTTCATCTCCACCTACTTCCCGGCGCCGCGCATCAATGTGCGCGACCGCCCCTACTTCGCTGCCCTGGAAGGCGGTGCGGAGAGCGCCACCTACGGCCCCTACATCGGCCGCAATTCAGCCCGCTACACCTACGGCATCGCCCGCCGCATCACCGGCGACAGCGGCCAGTTCAACGGTGCCGTGTTCGGTGCCATCGAACCGGCCTACCTGCAGGATTTCTGCTGGTCCAACCGGCTGTCGGACGATTTCGAATCGGTGCTGATCAATGCCAGGGGGGAGATCGCCGCTTCCTGCCGGCCGGCCGACCTCAGCCGTCAATCGCCCATCCTCGGCGCCAGGGCCGAAGAGGTGCTCTTCGCCGGGCGCCTGCGCGGCGAGATCGGCAGCGCCGGCCTGAGCACCCATGACGGCCTGCGCATTGCCGTTTCGCCGGTGCCCGGCTTTGCCGACCTGCGCATCCTGACCGTCATTCCCGAAAGCACCCTGCTCGCCAACTGGCGCAACCGCCTGTTCGAACTGGGCACGCTCGCCGCGCTGGTCACCCTCGTGCTGCTCGTCAGTGCGCTGCTGATTCGCCGTCAGGTGCGGGAAATGGCCAACATGACGGTGGAACTGGCAGCCAGCCACAACCATCTCGAGGAAAGGGTACAGGAAGCGACACTCGAACTGGCCGGCCAGAAGGACGAGGCGGAACGCGCCAACACCGCCAAGAGCCGCTTCCTGGCGGCGGCCAGCCACGACTTGCGGCAACCCCTGCACGCCCTGTCGCTGTTCTCTGCCGACCTGCAACGCCAGGTACGCAGCGGCACGGCGCAGGAACTGCCCCGCCTGGCCGAGCAAATCTCCGCCTCGACCAGCCTGCTCGGTGAACTGCTCGACTCCCTGCTCGACATTTCGCGCCTCGATGTCGCCGGGATCAAGCCGGAGAGCCGCCCGACGCAACTGCAACCGATATTCCAGCGCCTGGCCGACTCCTTCCGCCGTGCCGCAGCCGACCGCAAGATGACCCTGCGTTTCCGGCCATCGGCACATTGGGTGGAAACCGACCCGGTGATGCTCGAACGGATGATCGCCAACCTGGTCTCGAATGCCCTGCGCTACACCCCGCCCGGCGGCCGCGTGCTGGTCGCCGCCCGCCGCCGTGGCGGCCAGCTCGCCATCGAGGTACGCGACAACGGTATCGGCATCGCCCAGGAGCACCAGGCGGCGATCTTTGCCGAGTTCTACCAGGTCGGCAACGCGGCGCGCGAACAGAACAAGGGGCTGGGCCTCGGGCTGTCCATCGTCGATCGCCTGGCCAAGGCGCTCGACATCCCGGTCAGCCTGAAATCGCGGCAGGGCGAAGGCACCCTGTTCACGCTGCTGCTCACTATCTGCCCGCCCCCCAGCCTGCGCCCGGCCCCCAGCGCCGTTGCAGCATCAGCCGGCAAGGTGGACTGCATCGGCGACTCGGGCGACCTGCAAGCCTGTGCCGAACTGCTCGAACGCTGGGATTACGAAGTCCGGGTCAAGGCCAGCGGCGATACCGGCCGGACCTCACGCCATGCCGTGGTGATCGCCGACCCGGATGCGCTCGGGGCACTGTGTGGCGGCCACACGCCACCGATGCCGGTGATCGTGCTGGCCCGCGAGGCAATGGTTGATCTGCCCGAGGGCGTGCACCAGTTGCCGCTACCGCTGCGCCCGGCAAAACTGCGGGCGCTGGTCAGCCAGCTTCAGAAGACGCTTTCGAAATCGATGCCGTAGCGGGCAACGGCAACCAGTGCCTGGGTCCGGCTGCTGACGCCGAGGGTCTTGAAGACGGCGGTGGCGTGGATCTTGACCGTGCCTTCCGACAGGCCGAGCTGGTCGGCGATGTCGCGATTGGTCAGGCCACGCACCATCAGGGCGAGCACCTGGGCCTGGCGGTCGGTAAGGCCGACTTCATCCGGCCGCACGCCGCTCTTGGCAGGCGGGATGGGTGTTTCGGCATCGAGCGTGGCACCGGCCGACTGGCTGCTCGGGCGGAAGATGTTGCCGGCCAGCACCTGGCGCACGGCCGACAGCAGGGCCTCGCCGGAAAACGCCTTGGGAATGAAGCCGGAAGCGCCGAGGTTGAGCACGCGGGTAATCGTCGGCAGGTCGTTGAAAGCGGAAACCACGGCCACGGGCATGGCCGGAAAGCGCCGACGCAGGATGTCCAGACCGGCAAAGCCGTCAATACCGGGCAAGGCCAGGTCGAGCAGCACAAGGTCGAACTCGCCGTCGTTTTCCAGCACATTCAAGGCCGTCTCGAAATCCGCCGCCTCCTTGACCTCGACCCCACGCTCCATTTGCGCCAGCAGGCGAACCAGGCCTTCGCGAACCAGCGCGTGATCTTCAACCACCAACAGCTTCAGCATACCCAACCCTCCTTCGACAGCCCGCTAATCTACCATTTTGCATAGGGCGCGGGTTGATGCAGATCATCATCCAAGCCACCGCTTGCGGCGAAAAACATCGCTGCCCAAAGCGGCTATCCGGGTTTAAGATGTACTTGTCCAACAGGAGGAGACCGAGATGTCCGATGAACAGGTACACGACCCGCTCAATTTCATGCGCAACATGTGGGGCAACATGGGCTTCTCGCTCCCCGGCATGGTGGCGCCGACTTTCGATGTCGACGAACTCGACAAGCGCATCAAGGACATGAAGGCTGTCGAAGGCTGGCTGCGCATGAACCTGTCGATGCTGCAGATGACCATTCAGGGCCTGGAAATGCAGCGCACCACGGTCAGCGCGGTACAGACCATGGGCAAGATGGCGTCCGATGCCGCCAAGTCGATGACACCCGAGGCCGCCGCCCCGGAAGCTCCGCCGCAGCCGCACTTCTTCCAGGGCGTCACCGACCCCGGCAAGAGCTCCCTGTCCGACGCCGCCATGTGGCCGTGGCAGATGATGCAGCAGATGCGCGAACAGATGCAGCAACACGCCGAAGCCGCTGCCCAGGCCGCGACGGCGAACGAAGCGCCGGCGGCCAAGCCGAAAACGAGCCGCAGCAAGAAATAAGCAAGCGGCAGGCGGGCCGCGCCAGGCACTTGCTCAGCGCAGCAACCAGGCGGCCCAGCCGGATAGCGTCAGCATCGAGCCGAGCGTCGTCGCCGAAATCAGCCAGGCGACGCTCCGCCCGTCGCCCCCCATGCGCATGGCCAGAATGTAGGCCGACGACGCCGTGGGCAAGGCGGCAAACAGCACCACCACCTGAAAGTTCAGACCAGACAGCCCGAACAGAGTCCCGACGCCGATGGCGATCAGCGGCAGGGCAAGCAGCTTGACGGCGACCAGCCAGCTGGCGAAAGCCTTGACGCCGGAACTGCCGTCAAGACGCAGGGCGGCGCCCACCGTAATCAGGCCGAGGGCGATCGAGGCATCGGCCAGCCGGCCAAGAAAAGCCTGCAGCGGCGCCGGCGGCACGAAGCCGGCGAGGTTGAGCAGAAAGCCGCTGGCCGTGGCCCAGATCAAAGGGTTGCGCGCCACCTCCCGCCACAGCCCGACCTCGCCATGGCGGGCCAGCATCCATACCGACACCAGGTTGGCAAAGGGCACGGCGGCACCGACGATCAGGCCCATGGTGGCGATACCCGGCGCGCCGAACAGCATGCCGGCAACCGCCAGCGCGATGTAGGAATTGAAGCGGTAGGCGCACTGGAACATCGAGGCATAGGTCAGCGCCGGCAAACGGGTGAACAGCTTGGGCAACAGGCCGAGCAGCATGCCGCCGGCCATTGCGGCAAAGGCCGTGGCGAGCAGCGGCAATGCCGCGCCGAGATCGAGCCGGGTCTTGATGATGGCGTTGACCAGCAGGGCCGGGAACAGGATGAAATAGACCAGCTTCTCCACCCCGCTCCAGAAGTGATCGCCCAGATGCATCCAGCGGCGGATGGCGGCACCGAGCAGGATCAGTGCGAAGTCGGGCAGGAGCAGCAGGGCAGTATTCATCGGCGCATTCTAAATCCGCCATCCCCGCCCCGGCATCCGGACAAACCACAATCTGCCTTGACCCATCGCAGCAAACCCGAAATACTCGCCAACAAGGAGAAACACATGCATCTTGAGTGGTGGGCGTGGATTGTCGGCGGCATTGCGCTGATCGTGGCCGAACTGGCCATACCGTCGTTTTTCGTCATCTGGTTCGGCCTTGGCGCCCTGCTCGTCGGCCTGCTCATGCTGGCCTTGCCCGATCTGTCGCTGACCGCGCAACTGGCGACCTGGACGGCGGCCTCGCTGGCCATGGTGGTGCTCTGGTTCCGCGTCTTCAAGCCGAGTTTCCAGAAAACCCGCATCGGCACCTCGGCTGGCGAAGCCATCGGTGAGATCGGCTTGCTGGTCGCCGCCGTCGCCCCCTTCGAGCGCGGCAAGGTGCGCTTCCAGCGGCCGGTACTCGGTTCCGAGGAATGGGTGTGCGTGGCCGACAGCCCGATCGCTGCCGGCGAGCGGGTCAAGGTGATTACGGTCGAAGGCAGCTTCCTGACCGTCGGCAAAATTTAAGGAGTCAAGCATGGAAGTCAGTCCCGGATTTGTCGTCGTCGTCGCCCTCCTGGCCTTTGTCGCCGTCACCATCGCCAAGGGCGTGCGCATCGTGCCGCAGGGCGAGGAATGGATCGTCGAGCGTCTAGGCAAGTACCACGGCACGTTGAAGCCCGGCCTCAACATCGTCATTCCCTACCTCGACAAGATCGCCTACCAGTTGGTAACCAAGGACATCATCCTCGACGTCCAGGAGCAGGAAGTGATCACCCGCGACAATGCGGTGATCCTGACCAACGCCATCGCCTTCATCAAGGTCACCGACCCGGTGAAGGCCGTCTATGGCGTGACCGATTTTTCCGAGGCCATCCGCAACCTGATCATGACCACGCTGCGCTCCATCGTCGGCGAGATGGAACTCGACGAGGCGCTGTCGTCGCGCGACAAGATCAAGGCCCGCCTGCGCGAGAGCATCGCCGACGAGGCGGTGGATTGGGGCCTGACCGTCAAGTCGGTGGAAATCCAGGACATCAAGCCCTCGCAGTCGATGCAGAAGGCCATGGAAATGCAGGCTGCCGCCGAGCGCGAGCGCAAGGCGGTGGTCACCCGCTCGGAAGGCGCCAAGCAGTCGGCCATTCTCGAAGCCGAGGCCCGTCTCGAATCGGCCAAGCGCGACGCCAACGCCCAGGTCATGCTGGCCGAAGCCTCGGCCGAGGCCATCCGGCGCATTACCGCTGCCATCGGCGACCAGACCGGCCCGATGTCCTACATGCTGGGCGAAAAATACATCGCGGCGCTGGAACGCATGGGCGAGAAGGACAACGCCAAGCTCGTCGTCCTCCCGGCCGACCTCCAGGAAGCGGTGCGCGGGCTGTTCGGCCGCAAAGGCTGAACACAGGGGATTTCCCCGCCTGCACCCGCCAAATGGCGATGGTGGAATAACACCATGCAGGTCTGCGCCCCCTATTTTTCCGCGACGTCGTCGTACTGCTTGCGCAGGCGGCTGAGGCCTTGCTTGAAGGCCTCAGCGTCGCCGTAATCGAAGAATTTCGGATAGCGGTCATGCGCCGAGCGCACCCGCCGGGCGTGCTTGATCGGGCACCAGTACTGTTCGGTGCGCGCCGCCACCTCGCGAAAATAGGCCGCCACGCCATTGCCGTATGAACAATAGAAACAATTGAATTTTTCGATGGCGTTCAGGTAAGGCAGATCGGCACGGTCGAAGACCAGATAGTCGCTCCGCTTCACCTTCGGAATGCGGTAGATCGGGAAGCAGATGGCCTGGTACGTCGTAACAAACAGATCGATGAGCAGGAAAGGAATCCAGCCGGCGT
>JAEUOE010000191.1 GCA_016790885.1 Dechloromonas sp.
TCGGCATCGCCCATCTTCATGATGGAGCCTTTGCCGAATTGCTTTTCGATCTGTTGCAGCGCTGCGGCGAGCGCCTTTGCCTTGTTGTCGTCCATGAGAGTGACCTCGAAAATTTGAGCGGATTATGGCACAGGGGCCAAGGATGGAATAGAAATTGCTGGAACCTCAGCAACCGGGCCGGCGCAAACGCGGTATATTTCGCGCCACAGCCCGGTCGGATATACTGTGTATAAATACAGTACATTGACCCACCTTTTTTTGGCAAGCGAAATCTTCATGCTGATCAGACAGTTATCACTGCTCGTCCTGCTCCTCGCCAGCGCTGCGGCCAGCGGCGAGCCGGCGCCCTGGTACTGGTGGGTCAGCCAGCTCGACGGCACGCGGGTATGCAACCAGACGCCGCTCGGCGAGGGCTGGGTCCAGGAACCGAAGCCTTTCAAGGATGCACGCTGCCGCATTCCGCTCAACCGATGACCGCTTACCTGCCTCCCCCGCCCGGCGCCTCGCCGGTTGTTTTTGCCGACGACTGGCTGATCATTGCCGAAAAGCCCTGTGGCCTGCTCTCCGTGCCCGGCCGCGGCGAGCACAAGGCCGACTGCCTGCTCAGCCGCGTGCAGCAGGAATACCCGGATGCGCTGACCGTGCATCGGCTGGACATGTCCACTTCCGGCATCCTGGTTTTCGCCCGCGGTCCGGAGATGCACCGCCGGCTGTCGAAGATGTTCCAGGACCGCCAGGTGAACAAGCTCTACGTCGCCGTGCTCTATGGCCTGCTGCCCTACGACGAGGGCGGCGTGGACCTGCCGCTGATCGTGGACTGGCCGAACCGCCCCAAGCAGAAGGTCGATTTCGATCTCGGCCGGCCGTCGCAGACGCGCTTCCGCGTGCTCAGCCGCGACACCGGGAAGCAGACGACGCGCGTGGCGCTGGAGCCGGTCACCGGCCGCTCCCACCAACTACGGGTACACATGATGTCCCTGCAGCACCCCATCCTCGGCGACGACCTGTACGGCGGCCCGGCCGAGAAAATGGCTGACCGCCTACTGCTGCACGCCATGGATCTCGGCTTCAAACACCCGGAAACCGGCGAGCGCATGGATTTTCACAGCGAGCCGCCGTTCTGACGCCGAAAAAAGGCGCAATAACCTTATAATCCGCGCAATTTCAGACCCTTAGCGCGATCATGCTGATCTGGCTCGTTGTCCTCTACCTGCTCGTTTCCATCGGCATCGGCCTCTACGCGGCGACTCGCGTGCACAGCGCCAAGGACTTTGCCATCGCCGGCCGCCACCTGCCGCTGCCGGTCGTCACCGCCACCGTTTTCGCCACCTGGTTCGGGGCCGAGGCCATCTTCGGCGTCTCCGCCACCTTCGTGAAGGAAGGCCTGCATGGCGTCGTCGCCGACCCCTTCGGCGCCTCGCTGTGCCTGATCATCGCCGGCATCTTCTTCTCGCGGAAGTTGTACAAGCTCAACGTGCTGACCCTGGGCGACTATTTCCGCCTGCGCTACAACCGCACGGTCGAAATCCTCACCACGCTGTGCATCGTGATCGCCTACCTGGGCTGGGTCTCGGCCCAGATCAAGGCCCTCGGCCTGCTGTTCAATGTCGTCACCGACGGCGCGATCAGCCAGACAGCCGGCATGATCCTCGGCGCCGCCATCGTCCTCACCTACACCACGCTGGGCGGCATGCTCTCGGTGGCCATTCTCGATTTCGTGCAGATGGGCGTCATCATGGGCGGCATGCTGTTCATCGCCTGGCTGATTTCCGGACAAACCGGCGGCGTCATGCCGGTGATAGCGCACGCCTCGGCAGCTGGCAAGCTCGATTTCTTCCCCGAGCCCGACCCGTGGAAGTGGATCGCCTTCATCGGTGCCGGGCTGACCATGATGCTCGGCTCGATTCCGCAGCAGGACGTCTTCCAGCGCATCACCTCGGCGCGCACGGCGAAGATCGCGCTGTGGGGCTCGATACTCGGCGGCAGCATCTATTTCTGCTTCACCTTCGTGCCGATGTTCATCGCCTACTCGGCGACGCTGATCAACCCCGAGCAATACAACGCGCTGATGGCCAGCGACTCGCAACTGGTGCTGCCCACCCTGGTCCTCGAACAGACGCCGGTCTTCGCCCAGGCCATCTTCTTCGGCGCAGCCCTGGCCGCCATCATGAGCTGTTCGTCGGCGACGCTGCTCGCGCCGTCCGTGGCCTTCGCCGAAAACATCCTGCGCGGCCTCCTGCCACCGATGGGCGATCACGAATTCCTGCGCCTGATGCGCATCACCATCGTCTGCTTTACCGCCGCCGTGCTCGCCTTCGCGCTCAACTCCAACGCCAGCATCTTCAAGATGGTCGAGAACGCCTACAAGGTCACGCTGGCCGGTGCCTTCGTGCCGCTCTTTTTCGGCGCTTTCTGGAAACGGGCAACGACGCAGGGCGCGCTGGCCGCCATCTTCGGCGGTGTCGGCAGCTGGGTGCTGATCGAGGTGCTGGTTGGCGAGGCCAGCCCGGTGCCGCCACAACTGATCGGGCTCGGCCTCAGCATGCTGGGCATGATCGCCGGTTCGCTGCTACCTCAGTGGGTCGGCCACCGCCTGCCGGGAGAAGATGTCCACGAGGCCTTGCATCACCGGGCAGCGGCGGAAACCCACCACGTTGGCGAGCATCCGCACCACCACTGAACTTTTCGTGACAATGTCAGGGCGCCCCAAAATGCGGCCCCGGCTGTAGATGACCACGCATGGCGGATGGACGGACGTTCGGACACCGAATGAACACCGGACAGCCGAAACAACCGTTACCAAACCGAAAAGCTGACGGGCCGGCGCTTAGCCCCTAAAATCAAGGCATGCCCCATCACGGTCTCGGCCCCATCCGCTTTGCCAGCTATCTGGCCCTCGCCTGGCTCGGGCTGGTGGTCTATGGCAGCCTGCACCCCTTTGCCGGCTGGCGCGATACCGGGGTGTCGCCCTTTGCCTTTCTCGAAGGCGGCTGGCCGCGTTACTGGACGGTGTTCGACCTCGCCGCCAACATCGCCGTCTACCTGCCGCTCGGTTTCTTCCTCGGCCTGGCCCTGAGCCGGCTGCGCGGGCGCTTCACCGGCATGGCGCTGGCTACCCTGCTGGCCGGCGCCATCAGTTTCGGGCTGGAAAGCGTGCAGACCTGGCTGCCGTCACGCGTGCCGTCCAACCTCGACCTCGCCTGCAACACGCTGGGCGGCCTGCTCGGCGCCCTGTGGGCGCAGGCCGTCGGGCCACGGGTTTTACTCCGCATCACCGCCCTTGAACACAAGCTGATTGCCCCCGTTCCGCATGCCGAGCTGGGCCTGACCCTGCTCGGCCTGTGGCTGCTCGTACCGCTGTCGCCGGAAACCCTGCTCTTCGGCGCCGGCGACCTGCGCCAGATGTTCGCCCTGACCGGCGCCGTACCCTTCGCTGCCGAGAGCTTCGTAATGATCGAAGCCAGCATCACCGCCTTCAACGTGCTGGCGGTCGGCCTCATCGTCCGCATGCTGTGCGCCCGGCTGGCCATCGCCTATCTGATCACGCCGCTCTTCCTGCTGCTCTGCCTGGTCGTTGCCACCCTGTCGGCCGCCATCCTGGTCAGCCCGCTCGATGCGCTGGCCTGGCTGACCCCCGGCGCCCAACTCGGCCTGACTGTGGGCACGGCCATTCTGCTGATCGCCATGGCGCTGCCCGCCACACCGCGCCTGATGATCGCTGCCCTGGCCCTGATGGCGGGCACCGTGCTGGTCAACCTGGCCCCGCCCAACCCGTATTCGGCGGCTGCGCTGGCCGCCTGGCGGCAGGGCCATTTCCTGAATTTCAACGGTCTGACCCGACTGATTGCAACGCTATGGCCCTTCCTGACCCTTCCCTTCCTGATGCTGAGCGCCCGGCGTCACTAGCCTGGCACGCCCAGTCGACCGAATCAGCTGCCCGCCAACTGGGTGTCGATTGCGCCAGCGGGCTCGACGAAGCTGAAGCCGCCGCGCGCCTCGACCGGCACGGCGCCAACCGCCTGACCGAACGCCCGGGCAAACCTGCCTGGCAGCGCTTTCTGGCGCAATTGACCCAGCCCCTGGTGCTGGTGCTGATCGCTGCCGGGACGATTACCGCCGGCCTGGGGGAAACGGTGGACGCCAGCGTGATTTTTGGCGTGGTCATGGTCAATGCACTGATCGGCTACTGGCAGGAAGCCAAGGCGGAAGGGGCGCTGGCCGCCCTGGCACGCAGTGTCGCCACGCCGGTGACGGTGCGCCGCGGCGGGCTGCGCAAGCAGCTCGATGCCGGCCAGCTGGTGCCCGGCGACGTCGTCATGCTGACGGCTGGCGACCGCATTCCAGCCGACCTGCGCATGCTTCAGCAACATGAGCTGCAGACCGATGATTCAATGCTGACCGGCGAATCGCAGCCGGTGCGCAAGCACGCCGCCCCCCTGCACGCCGACACCGAACTCGCCGAGCGCAGCAACATGGCCTGGGCCGGCACGACGGTAGTGGCCGGGCAGGGCAGCGGCCTGGTCATCGCCACCGGCGACCATACCGAAACCGGGCGCATCGCCGGCCTGATCGCCGCCGCCCCCGACCTGGTCACTCCGCTGACGCGCAAGATGGTGCGCTTCTCCAACTGGCTGCTGTGGGCCATCGGCGGTCTCGCCGCGCTGACCTTCGCGGTCGGCCTGGCGCGCGGCGAAACGGCCTTCGCCATGTTCATGGCTGCCGTGGCGCTGGCCGTCGGCGCCATTCCGGAAGGGCTGCCAGCCGCCGTCACCGTCACGCTGGCCATCGGCGTTGCCCGCATGGCGCGGCGCAAGGCCATCATCCGCCATTTGCCGGCGGTCGAAACACTGGGCAGCACCACCGTCATCTGCTCCGACAAGACCGGCACGCTGACCGAGAACGCGATGACCGTGCGCGTGCTGTGGTGCGCTGGCGAAGGCTATGCGCTGAGCGGCCACGGCTATTCGCCGGAGGGTGACATCCGCCATGACGAAATGGCGGCGGAAATGGGCGGCGCCTTGCGCGAATGCCTGGTCGCCGGCGCCCTGTGCAACGATGCTTCGCTGCGCAGCGAACACGGCCGCTGGCTGATTACCGGCGACCCGACCGAAGCCGCCCTGCTCGTCGCGGCACGCAAGGGCGGCCTCGACGAGCACACACTAAACGCCCTGCTGCCGCGTGTGGATGTGCTGCCTTTCGATGCCAACCGGCAATACATGGCGACCGCCCACGCCCCCGATGGCGAGCACCTTCTCTACGTCAAGGGCGCCCTGGAACGGCTGCTCCCGCTATGCGTAGATCAACTGGCCGGCGACGGGCGCAGCGTGCCGCTCGATACAAGCGCCATCGAACACGCCGCGCAGGCTTATGCCGAACAGGGCATGCGTGTGCTGCTCCTTGCCCGCCGCCTGCTGCCCGAGGCTGCCCCGCTCACCGAGGCGGCCGTCGCCCGCTTGAGCGTGATCGGCCTGGTCGGCATGATCGACCCGCCGCGCAAGGCCGTCATCGCCGCCATCCGCAACTGCCATTCGGCCGGCATCCTGGTCAAGATGATCACCGGCGACCACGCCGTGACGGCGCTCGCCATTGCCCGGCAGATCGGCCTCGACGCCGGCCGGGCGCTGACCGGCCGCGAGCTGGCCGGGCTCGACGATACGGCGCTGGCCGAAGTTGCCCATGCGGTGGATATCTTCGCCCGGGTCGAACCGGAACAGAAGCTGCGTCTGGTGCGCGCGCTGCAGGGCCGGGGCGACGTGGTGGCGATGACCGGCGACGGCGTCAATGACGCCCCCGCCCTCAAGCAGGCCGACATCGGCGTCGCCATGGGCCTCGGCGGCACCGAGGTCGCCAAGGGAGCCGCTGCCATGGTGCTCACCGACGACAATTTCGCCAGCATCGAGGCGGCGGTGGAGGAGGGCCGGGGGGTCTGGGACAACCTGGTCAAGTTCATCACCTGGACGCTGCCGACCAATTTCGGCGAGGGGCTGGTCATCGTCGCCGCCATCCTGGCCGGCGCGACGCTGCCGATCACCCCGCTGCAGATCCTGTGGATCAACATGACCACCGCCGTGCTGCTCGGCCTGCCGCTCGCCTTCGAGCCGATCGAGAAGGGCATCATGCGCCGCCCGCCGCGCCGCCTCGACCAGCCGGTGCTCGACGCGGCGCTGATCCGGCGCATCGTGCTCGTCTCCTTCCTGCTGCTGGCCGGCGCCTTCGGCCTGTTCCTGCGCGAACTGGCACAAGGCCACAGCCTGGCCGAAGCCCGCACGGTGGCAGTCAACGTCTTCGTCATGGTCGAAGCCGCCTACCTGTTCAACTGCCGCTCGCTGACCCGGGGCTTCTGGAAGCAGGGGCTGTTTTCCAACCTGTGGATCTGGGCCGGGGTGGGCAGCATGATGCTGCTGCAACTGGCGATGACCTACCTGCCGGTGATGAACCAACTGTTCGGCACGGCCCCGATCGGGGTAGCGGAATGGCTGGAAATCACCCTCGTTGCACTGTTTTCCTCGTCGGTCATTGCGCTGGAGAAATGGCTGACCTACCGGCGCGCTGCGTCCTCCAAGTAAAAGGGCTAGCTGCCAGATGCATGGGCTACCATGACGTAACGACCCAACCAGTACGATTAAACACCATGTCCAAGGCACTCCAGAGCTTCGAGTTCGGCATCAAGGATGCTGATGAATTACTGGCACATTTCGACGCTATCAACGCCAATCCACCACCGGCCAATGCCGAGGTTCTTAAACGCGCAGGCCTGGTGATGGCGTTGACAGCGTGGGAAACCTACGTCGAAGATCGACTCACGGAAGAGATGGGCAAGAAACTTGCAGCCGTTTCCGGTAGCTATGTCGGAGATTTTGTACTCAAGAAGCTGCATCACGACCTGAAGCAGTTTCACAATCCCAACTCCGACAAAACCCGGCGTATTTTTCTGGAGTATCTCGGTTTGGATGTCACCGAAGGGTGGGCGTGGGCCAATTTCGACCCGGAAAAGGCACGCACCCGCCTTAATCACTGGATAACCAAGCGGGGCGATGCGGTCCATCGATCAAAACCTCTCCCTAGTGGAGAGCCAACCGCCCATCTCATCAAGCGCGACGAACTTGAAAAAGTGATCCGCTTCATCAAAGATCTTGTCAAAGCTACAGACAGTTATATCGACAACCGGATTTGACACACCACCATGGCGCCGACCATTCTCCGCTCCGGGCAGTTCCGTCTGTTCTTCTTCTCCAGGGAAGAACCCCGTATCCATGTCCATGTCGCTCACCCAGACGGCGAAGCTAAGTTCTGGCTGACGCCGGAAGTCCATCTGGCCACGACTACCGGACTGAACCAGCGGCAATTATCCGATGCCCAAATGGTCATCGAAACCCATCTTGGAGAGATCGCCGATGCCTGGCACCGTCATTTCGGCTCCTGAAATCACCCACGTTTCCCAGCACGGTTTTTGGTTGCTGCTCGGAAACGAAGAATTGTTGCTGCCTTTTGCGCAATTTCCGTGGTTTCGACATGCGACCATCGCCCAGATCAACACCGTCGAATGGCCGACACCGGATCACCTGTATTGGCCCGAACTGGACATTGACCTTTCTGTCGCCTCCATTCGCCATCCAGAATCCTTCCCCCTTATTGCCGAAGGCGGGGTCTGAGCTTTTCATGGGGAATCGGCCGCCGGGTCGAGAATCTGCCTTCTCCCCGCGCCTTGAGTGAATGATTCCCCGGCCAATGCCACCGCCTATAATGCCGGTCTGCACAGGAGAACCCGCATGAGCTATTTCAAACACCACGTTTTCATCTGCACCAACCAGCGCGAGGGTGGCGAGCAGTGCTGCAACAATGTCGGCGGTTCCGACATGTTTGCCTACGCCAAGGACCGCATCGGCGCCATGAAGCAGAACGGCCCCGGCGCCGTGCGCGTCAACAAGGCCGGCTGCCTGGGGCGTTGCGACAACGGGCCGGTGATGGTCGTCTATCCGGAAGAGACCTGGTATTCCTTCATCGACAAGGAAGACGTCGAGGAAATCATTCAGGAACACCTGATCGGCGGCAAGGTCGTCGAGCGTTTGAAGATCTGATGCCATGAAAGCGCCCGAAGAGAAACTCCTGATCGACGGCCCGGCCGGCAAGATCGAGGTCATCATGGAAAAGCCGGATGCCCCGAAGGGCATTGCGCTGATCGCCCACCCGCATCCGCTCGGCGGCGGCGCCAACACCAACAAGGTCGCCTACACGCTGGCCCGGTGCTTCGTCAGCCTCGGCTATGCGGCTTTCCGCCCGAATTTCCGGGGTGTCGGTGGTACTGAAGGCGTGCATGACGAAGGGCGGGGCGAAACGGACGACCTGCTGGCCGTCATCGAGGATGCCAAGTGCCGTTGCGGCAATATCCCGGTGGCGCTGGCCGGTTTTTCCTTCGGCGCCTATTGCCAGACGCGGGTGGCCAAGCGGCTGACCGAAGCCGGTCATCCGGCGCAGCGCCTGGTGCTGGTCGGCACCGCCGCCGGTTTCGTCGAGGGCACCCGCCAGTACGACACCGAGGCCGTGCCACACGACACCATCGTCATCCACGGCTCCAAGGACGAGACGGTGCCGCTCGATAACGTCTTCGACTGGGCGCTGCCGCTCGACTTGCCGGTCGTCGTCGTGCCCGGCGCCGACCACTTCTTCCACCGTCGCCTGCACGTCATCCGCGACATCATCACCCGCGCATGGCGGCACTAGACGTCCGCGATCTGCGCAAGACCTATGGCGACCAGACCGTGGTCGCCGGTCTGTCGTTCGCCGTCGAACCGGGTACCTGTTTCGGCCTGCTCGGCCCGAACGGCGCCGGCAAGACCACCACGCTGCGCCTGTGCCTCGGCCTGACCGGGCCGGATAGCGGCAGCATCGAACTGAACGGCTGCGCCATTCCGGCCGACGGGCAGCAAGCGCGGGCGCGAGTCGGCGTGGTGCCGCAGTTCGATAATCTCGACCCGGATTTCACCTGCGCCGAGAACCTGCTCGTCTTCGGCCGCTACTTTGGCCTGAAGGACGCCGACATCAAGGGGCGCATTCCGCAATTGCTCGATTTCGCCGGCCTGGCGAGCAAGGCCGATGCCCGCATCGCCACCCTGTCCGGCGGCATGAAACGGCGCCTGACCCTGGCCCGGGCGCTGGTCAACGACCCGGACATCGTCTTCCTCGACGAGCCGACCACCGGCCTCGACCCGCAGGCCCGCCACCTGATCTGGGACCGCCTGAAGCAACTGAAGGCAGCCGGCAAGACGCTGATCCTGACCACCCATTTCATGGATGAGGCGGAACGCCTGTGCGACACGCTGATCGTTATCGACCACGGCCGCAAGATCACCGAAGGCAGCCCGCGCGAGCTGATCGCCGAGCACATCGAACCGCAGGTCATCGAGGTGTTCGACGAACTGCGCGGCCAACTCGCCCCCTTCGTCGAGGCCCACCGCAGCCTGGCCGAGCGCGTCGAAACCAGCGGTGAAACCGCCTTTTTCTACTGCCGCGCGCCGCAGCCGCTGCTCGCCAAACTGGCCGAAGTCGACGGCCTGCGCTACGTGCATCGCGCTTCCAACCTCGAAGACGTCTTCATCAAGCTGACTGGCCGCGAATTGCGGGATTGACCGCAGCCCGGGTGATTTCACCCCCCCCTATCACCAAAGTACTAGTACGTAAGAGTTTACTAATGTTGATTTTGATCAACATCGGTAAATTAACACTCGCTAATATATTCTCAGGATTGTGTCGTCTGTCGACGCAAGAAGTACCGGGCGACGGCCCGGGAGGGGGAGAAACATGAAATTCATCAAGCACGCGCTGGCGGCGATTGCCGCTCTGGCGATTATCACGCCGGCCCTGGCCAGCACCACGCCGCTCAATCCAAAGACGGCTCCGCAGCTGGAAAGGTCGACCGCCGACCACAGCAAGTTCAAGGAGCTGCAACAGACCTTCACCTCCGGCCCGGAGGTGACCAAGGCCTGCCTGGCCTGCCATAACACGGCCGGCCATCAGGTCATGAAGAGCATTCACTGGACCTGGGAGGCGAACAGCCCGACCACCGGCAAGAAGCTCGGCAAGAAATGGGCTGCCAACAACTTCTGCGGCTCGATCATCTCGAACGAAACGCGCTGCACCAGCTGCCACGCCGGCTATGGCTGGAAGGACAAGGATTACGACTTTACCGACCAGAACAATGTCGATTGCCTCGCCTGCCACGACACGACGGGCACCTACAAGAAGTTCGGCACCGATGCCGGCCACCCGCTGTATGCCGATCGTGAATTCGAGCCGATGGAAGGCCCGCCGGGCAAGAAGCAGTTCAAGGCGCCGGACCTCAGCAAGATCGCCCAGCACGTCGGCCAGCCCGGCCGCGGCAACTGCGGCGCCTGCCACTTCAACGGCGGCGGCGGCGATGCGGTCAAGCATGGCGACCTGGACTCCTCGCTGAAGAACCCGTCGCGCGAGCTGGATGTGCATATGGCCAAGGACGGCGCCAACATGGTCTGCTCCGACTGCCATACCTTCAATGCCCACCAGCCTTCCGGCAGCCGCTACGCAGCCACCTCGAAGGACAAGCACGGCCTCGACCTGCCCAAGGACGACCACAACCACGCCACCTGCGAATCCTGCCACGGCTTCACGCCGCACAAGGAAGCAAAGATCAACAACCACACCAACAAGGTGGCCTGCCAGACCTGCCACATTCCCGAGTTCGCCCGGGGTGGCATCGCCACCAAGACGCTGTGGGACTGGTCGACCGCCGGCAAGATGGACGCCAACGGCAAGCCGCTGTTCATCAAGGATGACCACGGCCATCTGAAGTACTCGGCAGCAAAGGGTGACTTCGCCTATGGCGAGAACGTCCGTCCCGAGTACAAGTGGTACAACGGCGTGGTCCATCAGATCGCCATCACCGACAAGCTCGACGGGCTGCTCGACGCCAAGGGCGTTCTTGAGCTGAACCGCGTCGAAGGCTCGGCCAAGGATCCGAACGCACGTATCTGGCCGTTCAAGGTCATGCACGGCAAGCAGCCGTACGACACCGGGAACAACACGCTGGTGGTCAACCACGTGTATGGCGATGACGACACCTCGCTGTGGAAGAACTACGACTACAACAAGTCGATCAAGGCTGGCATGGAGTACGCAGGCCTGCCCTACAGCGGCCAGTTCGGCTTCATCGAAACCCGCATGAACTGGTTCATCACCCACATGGTCGCCCCCAAGGAAAAGGCCGTACCCTGCCAGGAGTGCCACACCCGGGCCGCGGATGGCCGCCTGGCCGCCATTACCGACATCTACCTGCCGGGTCGGGATACCAAGGGCTGGCTTGACCTGCTGGGTGGCCTGATGATCGCTGGTGCCATCGGCGGTGGCGTCTTGCATGGTGGTATCCGTATCGCGACGCGTCGCAAGGAGAAGGCAAAATGAGCAACCGCATCTACATCTACAAACGCTATGAGCGCTTCTGGCACTGGTCGCAGGCCCTGCTGATCATCACCATGATGATCACCGGCTTCGAGGTGCACGGCAGCTACCTGCTGCTCGGTTTCAAGAAAGCCGTGCAACTGCACACCCTGGCCGCCTGGACCCTGCTTACCCTGTGGGCCTTCACCATCTTCTGGCAATTCACCACCGGCGAATGGCGGCAGTACCTGCCCTCGCTGAAGAACGTCGGCGCGATGATCAAGTACTACACGATCGGCATCTTCACCAACTCGCCGCATCCGTTCCGCAAGACGGTCGTCCAGAAGCACAACCCGCTGCAGCGCCTGGCCTACCTGGCCCTGCTCGCCTTCATTTCGCCACTGATCTGGGGCAGCGGACTGTTCTACCTGTTCTACGGCGACTGGGCCCGCTTCGGTCTGGACCAGAGCCTCTCGCTGGAGGCGATCGCCACCCTGCACGTGCTCGGCGCCTACATGATCACCGCCTTCTTCTTCATTCACGTCTATCTGACCACCACCGGCCACACCGTTTTTGCCCACATCAAGGCGATGATCACCGGCTGGGAAGAGGAAGAGCACGAGACGCCCAAGGGCAGCAAGGCTCACTGACGCCTGCCCCTATCGGATCGGGCGGCGAAGCACCCGCGGTTTCGCCCGCAGCTCGCGCCGCCTGCCCCCGGCAGTTTCCGGATTTCGGAAAACTGACCTGGGGTTTTTCATCCCGGACCACGGATCATGGCGCCGCCTATGACGATGTGCCTATAATCGGGCGCTCACAACCCAGAGATGCCCATGGATACCCGCCACAGCCCAGCCAGCCACAAGGAAAAACCGGCGGCCGACGCCGTCGAGAACCGGATGAAGATCGCGGTGCGCGACATCGGCATTCCGCCGCGGCCGACCATCCTCGCCCAGATCGAGCAGGAAACCGCCAAGGACAACCCGGACTTCATCTACCTGGCCAAGTTGCTCAGCCATGATGTGGGCCTGTCGGCCGGCATGATCAAGGTGGCCAATTCGCCCTTCTTCTCGTTTGGCAAGAAGGTGCCGACCATCCAGGAAGCCCTGCTCGTGCTCGGCCTCAAGCTGGTCGTCAACACCGTCGCCGGGCTGTCGCTGCAGCAGGCATTCAAGCATGTGCCGAACATGGAGCGCTTCTGGGGTGCCTCGGCGGCCACCGCCGAAATTTCCGCCATGCTCGTCAAGCAGATCGGCAACGGCATCGGCATTCGCCCGGCAGACGCGCATACCTTCGCCCTGTTCCGCGATTGCGGCATCCCGATGCTGATGATTCCCTTTCCGGAATACCGCGACATCCTGATCCGCGCCAACCAGGAAACCAGCCTCTCCTTCACCGACATCGAGGATCAGGCGATCAGCCTCAATCACGCCATGGTCGGCGTCGAACTGGCCGAGGACTGGCTGCTGCCGGCAGATACCTGCCTGGCCATTCGCCATCACCACGACATCGCGGCGCTGAACGGCAAACTGGACATCCCGCTCCGTTCCCGCCACCTGATTGCCGTGGCGCAACTGGCCGAGCACCTGATCCAGGAAAGAACCGCCCAGTCGCAGACCAGCGAATGGCAGAAACTGGGCAGCGATTGCCTGGCCTGCCTCGATCTGGCTGCCGACGACCTGCCGGCGCTGGCCGACACCTGCATGGCGGAAATTTCCCGCTGAGCAGGGGCTGGCGGCCCGGCACCCCGGCGCCGTCACAAAGGATTACGACGGGCGCTGGCCGGCGGCCCTAAAATGGCGGCCTGCGCCGTCAACTCGCCAAACTCGCCATCATCCCGATGACCGTCCCACTTCCCGCCCATCGCCCGAATCTGCTCGGTTTCCTGCCGGTGTGGCAGCGTAATTTCCTCGTCTGGCGCAAGCTGGCGCTGCCCTCCATCCTCGGCAACCTGGCCGACCCGCTGATCTACATGCTCGGCCTCGGCTACGGCCTGGGCGCCATGCTGCCCAGCATCGACGGCCAGCCCTACGTCGCCTTCCTGGCCGCCGGCACGGTGTGCGCCTCGACCATGAATGCGGCCACCTTCGAGGCCCTCTATTCGGCCTTCTCGCGCATGCATGTGCAGAAGACCTGGGATGCCATCCTCAACACGCCGCTCGGCCTGGCCGACGTGGTGGCCGGCGAGTTGTTCTGGGCGGCGACCAAGTCGCTGTTCTCCGGCGCCGCCATCCTCATCGTCATCACCGGCATGGGCCTGACCAACGGCCCGCTGGCCCTGTGGGCGCTGCCCGCCATCGTGCTCACCGGCCTCGCCTTCGCGGCGCTCGGCCTGATCTGGAACGCGCTGGCGCCGAGCTACGATTTCTTCATGTACTACTTCACGCTGTTCATTACGCCAATGACCCTGATTTCCGGCGTTTTCTTCCCGACCGACCAGTTGCCCGGCTGGCTGGCCGCCGTCGGCCAGTGGCTGCCACTCGCCCAGGGCGTCGCGCTGATCCGTCCGCTGCTCGCCGGGCAGGTGCCGGCCGACGCCCTGATCCACATCATGGCGCTGCTCGCCACCACCGCCGTAGCCTTCGCCATCGCCCTGCGCCTGACTCGGCGCCGCCTACTAAAGTAGAATTCGCTTATGGATATCCGCCTCGTCATCACCAACTGCCCGGACGAAGAAACGGCCAACCGCATCGCGCTGGCCGTGGTCGAGGCAAAACTCGCTGCCTGCGTGAACATCCTGCCGCGCGTGCAGTCCATCTACCGCTGGCAAGGCGCCGTCGAATCGGCAGTCGAAGTGCCCTTGCTGATCAAGACCACCGCCGCGGCCTACCCGGCCCTCGAAGCCGCCATCCGCGAAAGCCACCCCTACGACGTCCCCGAAATCATCGCCCTGCCGATCACCGCCGGGTTGCCGGCCTACCTGAACTGGCTGGCCGCCGAAACACGCCAATGACCATGCGTATCCTCCTTTTCCTCTTCTCGCTGCTTGTTTCCCTGGCCCACGCCGAGGAATTCCTCGACCCGGCCGTCGCCTTCAAGCCCAGCGTGCGTGCCCTCGATGGCCAAACGCTGGAAGTCAGCTACGAGATCGCCAAGGGCTATTACCTCTACCGCGACAAGTTCCGCGTGGTCGCCGACGGTGATGCGGCAACGCTCGGCGAGCCGGTTCTGCCCAAGGGCAAGGAGAAGAACGACGACAACTTCGGCAAGGTCGAGGTCTATTACAAGACGGTTACCCTGCGTGTACCGGTCGATCGCATCAGCTCCGGACCGCTGGCGCTGAACATCAAGGTCACCGCACAGGGTTGCGCCGATGCCGGGGTCTGCTACCCGCCGCAGACCCAGCCACTCAGCGTCAGCCTGCCCGACCCGGCGACCACGCCGAGTGCCGCCGCCTCAGCCAGTGCCGGCGAGGGCGACGAGAGCGGCATGATCGCCGCAACGCTGAAGGATGCCGGTTTCTGGGCCATTCTCGCCTTCTTCTTCGTCGCCGGCCTCGGCCTGTCGCTGACCCCCTGCGTCTTCCCGATGATTCCCATCCTCTCCGGCATCATCGCCGGGCAGGGCCACAAGGCCTCGCATGCGCGCGGCTTTGCGCTGTCCATGGCCTACGTGCTGGGCATGGCCGTCACCTACGCCGCAGCCGGCGTCGCCGCCGGCCTGACCGGCACGCTGATCTCCAGCGCCCTGCAGAATGCCTGGGTACTCGGCGGTTTCGCGGTGGTTTTCGTCGTGCTGTCCTTCTCGATGTTCGGTTTCTACGAGCTGCAGCTGCCGACCTCCCTGCAAAGCAAGCTGTCGGAGGAATCCGGCCACCTGCAGGGCGGGCGCGGCATCGGCGTCTTCCTGATGGGCGCGCTGTCGGCGCTGATCGTCGGCCCCTGCGTGGCTGCGCCGCTGGCCGGTGCGCTGCTCTACATCGGCCAGACCGGCGATGCGGTGCTCGGCGGCACGGCGCTGTTCGTCATGGCGCTCGGCATGGGCGCACCGCTGATCGCCGTCGGCATCGCCGGCGGTTCGCTGCTGCCCAAGACCGGCCCGTGGATGGAAGGCGTCAAGAAGGCCTTCGGCGTACTGCTGCTGGCCACCGCCGTCTGGCTGGTGTCGCCGGTGGTGCCACCGGTTGCCGCCATGCTGGCCTGGGCGCTGCTGCTCATCGTGCCGGCCATCTACCTGCACGCCCTCGACCCGCTGCCGCCGCACGCCAAGGGCTGGCAACGCTTCTGGAAGGGCAT
>JAEUOE010000195.1 GCA_016790885.1 Dechloromonas sp.
GAAGGCAAGGGCGAGAAGCAGCCGGTTACCGGCGACAAGTGCAAGGGCAATGCCAAGACCAAGGCCCTGATCGACTGCCTGCAGCCGGATCGTCGCGTCGACATCGAAGTCATCGGCACCAAGTAAGCCGACCCCGCTGCATCGAAAAGCCCTGCTTCGGCAGGGCTTTTTCTTTTCACCGTTCCTGTAAGACATCATGCTAAACGCCGACCAAGCCGAACTCGACAAATTTGGAGAACTCGCCCACCGCTGGTGGGATCCGAACAGCGAATTCAAGCCGCTGCACGATATCAACCCCCTGCGCCTGGACTGGATCGACAACACCATCGGCCTGGCCGGCAAGCGTGTGCTCGACGTCGGCTGTGGCGGCGGCCTGCTGTCCGAAGGCATGGCGGCCCGTGGCGCCAACGTGACCGGTATCGACCTGTCGGAAAAGCCACTGGCTGTCGCTCGCCTGCATCTGCTGGAAACCGGCCACCAAGTCGATTACCGCAAGATGTCGGTCGAACAACTGGCCGATGAAATGCCTGGCAGCTTCGATGCCGTGACCTGCCTGGAAATGCTCGAGCACGTACCGAACCCGTCCAGTGTCATCACGGCTTGCGCCCGCCTGGTCAAGCCGGGGGGACAGGTTTTCCTGTCGACGCTGAACCGCAACCCGAAATCCTACCTGTTCGCCGTGCTCGCCGCCGAGTATGTGCTGAAAATGTTGCCCAAGGGCACCCACGACTACGCCAAATTCATCAAACCCTCGGAACTGGTGCGTTGGGCCCGCTTGGCCAACCTGGAACCTTCCGAGCTGATCGGCATGAGCTACAACCCGCTGACCCAGCACTACAGCCTGGGCAAGGACACCAGCGTCAACTACATGATGTGCGCCACCCGGCATGTTTGAGGCCGTTCTCTTCGACCTCGACGGCACGTTGGCCGACACGGCACCCGATCTGGGCGAGTCGGCCAATCTGCTGCTCGCCGAAGAAGGCCACGCCGCCAAGCCGCTTGCCATGCTGCGCCCCTACACCTCGCAAGGGGTACGCGGGCTGCTCAAGGCCGGGTTCGACATTGACGCCACCGATCCACACTACGAGCGTCTTTCCCATCGCTTTCTGGAAATTTACGAACAACGGCTGTGCGCGGCAACCCGCCTGTTCGACGGCATTCCCGAGTTGCTCGACGCGCTGGAATCCTTGAATCTCGGCTGGGGCATTGTCACCAACAAGCGCATGCGCTTTACCGATCCGCTGGTTGAATTGCTGCAACTGACGCCGCGCACAAACTGCGTGGTCAGCGGCGATACGACGGCTGCAGCCAAACCCTCGCCGCTACCCATCGAGCACGCCTGCCGCCTGCTGAATTGCCGCCCGGAGCGCACCTTGTATGTTGGCGATGACCGTCGCGACATCCTCGCCGGCCATGCCGCCGGCTGCCAGACGGTCGCCGTTTCCTACGGCTATCTCGGTGATGGAGGTCCGCTCCACACCTGGGGCGCCGACCTGATCATCGACCACCCGGCCGAACTGGCCGCCTACCTCAATCGCTGCGTCGGGCCGAAATAAGCAGATTGCGCGGCGTCAGCTCGCGCCGACAGAACACGCCGAGATCGACGGCGTACCCGCGCTTCTCCAGGTAACACGCCAGATCGAGCACCAGCCAGATTTCCAGGGCACGCCGGAAGGCGTGGCGGGCGATGGACAGGCGCATGACCTCGCGTTGCCGCTGCCAACCAGCTGTCTCGATTTCCACCAGGCAGCGCTCTGACACCACGGGCAATCCTTCGCGCTGGCACATCAGGGCCAGGAAATCGCCAAAACCGCCGCGCAACCAGGCCGGCGGAACCGGTTTGAAGCGCTGGTAAGCCTCGCCCCTAACCATTTGCCGCCAGTGGGCGAAGGCCAGCTTCCAGGCCATGCCCTGATCGCGCTGCCGCGCCTGGCGAGGCGAGGCGGTGACCATCTCGGTAACCGCCAGTCGGGTATCGTCACGCGTCAGCTGCAGCGTCACGCCATCCTGATCGAGCG
>JAEUOE010000202.1 GCA_016790885.1 Dechloromonas sp.
GAAGGCGCCCATTGTTGGTGCAGTGCAAAATTTCAGCAATATTTCATGCTGAAATCCACAAAGTTATTGGTAGTACATCAATAATCAGTTATCGACTGTGCTGCAACAATCTTGCATTCAGACCATTGAGCAAGCTACTAAAGGGGCTACTCGTTTGTACGGCCCTATGCAGCAAACGACGATCAGGCCATGCTCAATTCGACTTTGCGGCCAGCCCGCGCCGCCAGCGTCACCAGCATGTCGAGGCTGAATTTTTCCCACTTCCCGCGGACCAAATCTGAGACGCGAGACTGACCAATGTGCAAATGCTCGGCAGCCTGTTGCTGGGTCCAGCCACGTTCAGCAATCGTCGTCCGCAACCCGGCCATCAGGTCAGCCCGCAACTTGAGCAGCACTGCCTCTTCGTTGTCGAAGCCGAGGTCAGCAAAGACGTTGCCGCTCGATTCCGTTACCTGTTCCATATCAACCTCCAATCTGCTTGTAGCGCTTGGCCGCTAGGTCAATGTCTTCCTTGCGCGTCCGCTGTGTCTTCTTCTGGAAGGCATGCAGGACATACACCGCATCATCGAACTTGGCGACGTAGATCACCCGCCATTCACCCATCACCCGTACCCGAATTTCGTAGGCACCCGGTCCAACGTTCAGCATGGGCTTAAAGTCGGAAGGCATCAGGCCAGATTGAACGGCATGAAGCTCAAAGCCAGCCTCTCGCCTTGCTTCGGCCGGGAAGTCTTTGAGGTCATCGAGGCTTGAGCCAATGAAGCGGAGTGATTTCACAGAACAGATTATATAACCACTTAGATATTTATCAAGGTAGTTTGATAAATCAATCCTTCATCAGAGCATTGTTTTCGCGTCGTCGCTTGTTTGCAGCCCTCGTGATCGCACTGAGGTACACACTTATTATGCGCAGCATAGGATCGAATAGGAACTTACAGGCAATAAAAAGCCCTGATTTACAGGGCTTTTTCATGTTTCATGCGTCTAATGGCGACACATGGAAAACCAACCATTTAAGATTACTGGTAGTACAGACCGCCGTTGATGTTGATCGTGGCGCCGGTGGTGAAGCCGGACAGCTCGTTCGACAGGTAGGCACAGGCGTAGCCGATTTCTTCCGGCTTGGCCAGGCGCTTCATCGGGACGGAGTCAACGATGGTCTGCAGAACTTCCGGCTTGATGGCCATGACCATCTTGGTGGCGACGTAGCCCGGGGCGATGGCGTTGACGGTCACACCCTTGGCAGCCAGTTCGGCAGCCAGTGCCTTGGTGAAGCCGATGACGCCAGCCTTGGCAGCGGAGTAATTGGTCTGGCCAGCCTGACCCTTGACACCGTTGACCGAGGAGATGTTCACGATACGGCCCCAGCCACGCTCTGCCATCTTGGCGGAGACTTGCTTGGTCATGTTGAACAGGGAGGTCAGGTTGGTGGCGATAACGGCATCCCAGCCATCGCGTTCCATCTTGGCGAACATGCGGTCGCGGGTGATGCCGGCGTTGTTGATCAGGATGTCGACCTGACCACAAGCAGCCTCAGCCTCGGCAACCATCTTCTGGCAGTCTTCCAGAACGGAAACGTCACCGGCGACGCAAACGAAGTCCTTGAAACCAGCAGCAGCCATGTCGGCCAGCCAGGCATCCTTGTTGTCGAATTGCGGGTGATAGGCGGCGACAACCTTGTGACCTGCCTTGGCCAGTTCCTGGCAGATTGCGGTTCCGAGACCACCCATGGCACCGGTAACGAGAGCAACGCGTTGCGTCATAGTTTTTTCCTTCCTTGATTGATAGAGCGGGGTAAAAAGTACGCCGGTCAGAACATGTGCTGACCGCCGTTGATGGAAATATTGGCCCCGGTCACGAATGCCGCTTCATCGGAAGCGAGATAAGCGACGAGGCCGGCGATTTCTTCCGGCTTGCCCAGGCGATTGACCGGGATCTGCGGCAGAATTTTGGAATCGAGAATTTCCTGCGGAATGGCGGTGACCATCTTGGTACCGATATAGCCCGGGGAAATGGTGTTGACCGTCACGCCCTGCTTGGCCACTTCAAGGGCCAGGGCCTTGGTGAAACCGTGCATGCCGGCTTTGGCGGCGGAATAGTTGGTCTGGCCGAAGGCACCCTTCTGCCCATTGACCGACGACACATTGACCACGCGCCCCCATTTCCGCTCGACCATGCCATCCATGACCTGCTTGGTCATGTTGAAGACCGAGTCGAGGTTGGTGGCCATGACCGCATCCCAATCGGCCTTGGTCATTTTCTTGAAGGTCATGTCGCGGGTAATGCCCGCGTTATTGACCAGCACATCGACCGGCCCGACCTCCTGGGTCACGGCTTCGACACAGGCCTTGGCCGAATCGAAATCGGTCACGTCGCACGGGTAGGCCATGAAGCCGTAACCCATGTTGTTCATGTTCTTCAGCCAATCGGCCGCCTTGGCGTTACCAGGCGAATAGGTGGTGACCACCTTGTAACCCAACGCAGCCATCTTGATGCAGATAGCTTCGCCAAGACCGCCCATACCACCCGTAATCAGTGCAACTCGCGACATTTTTTATCTCCTAGGGAAGTTTTATACCGCGCGTTCCTTGACGTAACGTCCGGGGGCTGGCTCGATGGCCTTGTATTTGGTATTACCCGGTTTGCGCGGTGCCCGCTGTTCTCCTGACAACGGTTTCAGCCAGCCGGCCCAGTCGGCCCACCAGCTTCCCTTCTTCTCCTCCGCCCCGGCCAGCCAGCCGTCTGCGTCGGACTTCACATCTGCATTGACCCAATAACTGCGCTTGTTCTTGCTGACCGGATTGATCACCCCGGCAATATGACCAGAAGCGCCCAGCACGAAGCGCGCCTCGCCGCTCAGCAGCCGGGTGCTCAGGTAGGCCGACTGCCAGGGCACGATATGGTCCTCGCGGGTGGCCAGCAGATAAACGGGCATGTCGAGCTGGCCCAGATCGACCTTTTGGCCACACATGGTCAGCTTGCCCGGTACGCGCAGGTTGTTTTCGAGATACATGTTGCGCATGTACCAGGCGGCGAACGGTCCCGGCAGATTGGTCGAATCGGAATTCCAGTACAGCAGGTCGAAAGCCTGTGGCTTCTGCCCCTTCAGGTAGTTGCCGGTGACGTAGTTCCAGACCAGATCGTTGGCACGCAGGAAGGAGAAGGTATTCTGCAGGTCGCGGGCCGGCAGCAGGCCGCCCTTGCCGATCGTGGCTTCACGCGTGCCGACACCATTTTCATCGATGAACAGGCCGATTTCGCCGGTGTCGGAAAAATCGAGCAGCGTGGTCAGCAGGGTCAGCGAGGCGACCGGCGATTCGCCGCGAGCCTTCAATACCGCCAGTGCCGAGGTCAGGATGGTGCCGCCGACACAGAACCCCAGGGCGTTGACCTGCTTGACCTTGGTGATTTCCTGCGCCACGCGCAGTGCGGCAATCGGGCCGTTCTCGAGGTAGTCGTCCCAGCCGAGATGGCCTTGCTCTTCCTTGGGATTGCGCCAGGAAACCAGAAAAACGGTGTTGCCTTGCTCGACCGCATACCGGATCAGCGAGTTATCCGGCTGCAGATCCATGATGTAGAACTTGTTGATGCACGGCGGCACCATCACCAGCGGCCGGGTGCCCACTTTCGGCGTCAGCGGTGCGTACTGGATCAACTGCATGACCTCGTTCTCGTACACCACCGCACCTTCGGTGGTCGCGATATTGCGACCGACCTCGAAAACCGATTCGTCGGTCATCGAAATGCGGCCCTTCTCGAAATCCTTGATCAGGTTGTTGATGCCGTCGGTAATGCTCTGACCCTTCGTTTCAATGGCCAGCTTGATGAATTCGGGATTGGTCGCCGCGAAATTGGAGGGTGCCATGGCATCGGCCATCTGGCGCGCCAGGAAGCGCATGCGTTCCTTGGCCTTGTCGTCCTGCGCCGGAATGACATCGACCATCTGCTTGAGATACTGGGTATTCAGCAAGTAAGCCTGGTGCAGGTAATCGTAGATCGGGCTTTCCTTCCACTCCGGCGCCGAGAAGCGGCGATCACCGGGTTCCGGTGCCACCTTGAAGGCGGGTTCCTGCCCCTGCTGCTTGCCGAGAACCGATTGCCACAGCGACATCTGCTGATCCATGAACTGCTTCTGCAGTGCCGTCAGGGCCTGCGGGTCCGCCACTGGCGGAGGCATCGCGGCAGACTGGCCAGCCGATTTGCCGAGATAATCCATGAACTGCTGCATCATGTTCTGGCCGGCCTGCATGAACTGCGCGGCAGAACCCATGAATGCGTCGTTATTGTTCGAACCCTGCGCCATGGGAAGTCTCGTATATGTTGTTGTCGGGGCTACAGCTTACCGATTCTCCATACCGCGTTCGGCGCTGTCAATGGATTTGCATGCATAATTAGGGCGCCTGCCAAGCCCCTCGCCGTACATTGTTTCAAACAGCCGGATTCCTGAAATGATTCACCTGCCAAGCCGCGACGCACTGCCATGTCGCTCACGCTGATCATCGTCATCGGATGGCTTTACGTCACCATCCTGGTTGCCGCCAACGAGCCGACCATCCTGTCCGGAATCATCTCTTTCCTGTTCTACGGTGCCCTGCCCTGCGGCCTGTTGCTCTACTTTGCCGGATCGAAAGTCAGGCGCCAGCGACAGCGTTACAAGGAAATGATGGCGGAGAAGAACCGCCGGGATGCGGAAAGCTGAAGCAGCAGGGTCTGCCTTGCCCGCCTTAAGCTCGGCGAGCGACTGAATCACTCGCCAACCAGTGCCTGCACCAGGGCAATCGAGGCGATCCCGAGAATGATCAACAGCACCTGCTGTACCGTAGCCTTCAGTTCCGTCCGCTTGTGCAGGCCGGGAATCAGGTCGGCAACAGCCACGTAAATCATGCTGGCGGCAGCCAGGCCGAGCAACGAAGGAATCCACGACGTCAGCTCGGACAGCGCGAAATAGGCCAGCATGGCACCGACCAGCGTCGCCAGGCTGGACAGCAGGTTGAATGCCAGCGCCTTGGCCTTGCTGTAGCCGGAGTGCAGCAGGATCAGGTAATCGCCGACTTCCTGCGGAATCTCATGGGCAATGATGGCCAGCGCGGTGACGATGCCCAACTCGGTGTTTTCCAGGAAGGCGGCTGCGATCAGGATGCCGTCGACGAAGTTGTGAAAGGTGTCGCCAACCAGGATCAGCAACCCCGAGCGGCCATGGTCATGCGCCGGCGCCTGCGCCTCGTGCGCCTCGCAATGATCGTGGTGACAATGGCGCCAGAGAACCAGCTTTTCCAGGACGAAGAAAATCAGGATGCCGGCCAGCACGGTAGCCGCCATGCGGTGCGGCTCGCCATGTTCAAGGGCGTGCGGCAGGATTTCCAGAAACGAGGCGCCGAGCAAGGCGCCAATGGCATAGGAGATCAGCATGCTGACGCGATGCGCGCCCAGCGTAACGCTCACGGCTGCTGCCGCAACGACGCTCAGTACGCCGCCGGCCAGCGACACCGCAATAATCCACGAAAAAGTGCTCACGAATTGCTCTTGCTTGAATGAAGGCGGGGATTATACGCCGTCGGCAGCCGGGGCATTGCTCGCCACGCCGACGCTGGTCTGGCGCAACAACCAGTCGCGGAAGGCGGCGACCGGGGCCCGGTTGGCAACGGCGCGGCGCATGACCAGAAAGTAAGCAAAGGGCGATGGCACGGCCAGGTCGAAGGGCAGGATCAGCCGCCCGGCAGCCAGATCGGCCTCGACCAGCGGACGCAGGGCAAGCGCCACGCCCTGGCCGTCGAGCGCCGCCTCAACGGCGAGCACGGCATTGTTGAAGCGCGGCCCGCGTTCGCTATCGACACCGCTGACACAGGCAGCCGTCAGCCATTCCCGCCAGCCGGGCTGACGCCCTTCGCCGTCGATGGTTTCATCATGGATGAGCACGTGGCGGGCCAGGTCCGGCGGGGAATGCAATGGCCGCTCGCCGTTCGCCAGGCGTGGGCTGCATACCGGCACCCAGTCCGGTGCCAACAGGCGTTCGACGACGAAACCGGGGTAATGACCCGTTCCATAGCGAATCGCCAACTCGCTGTCAGCCACCCGGGGATCGGGTGCATCGCCATCCACATGCCGCCCTTTGCCCCGCCGGTCCACGCTATCGCTGCTGCTCGACAGGCGAAGGCGGATGTCCGGATACGCCGCCGCAAAGTCGGGCAGGCGGGGTACCAGCCAGCGGGTGGCGAACGACGGCGGCGCCATGACGTTCAAGCCACCGGCCTCAGCCGAGCAGGTGCTGCCCACCGCCTCGGCCAGGCAGTCGAAACCGGCCCGGATGCCAGGCAGCATCGCCTCGCCCTGTGGTGTGATGGCCAGCGCCCGGGTCAGGCGTACGAACAGGCGAACGCCGAGATAGTCCTCCAGCCCCTTGATCTGCTGGCTGATGGCGGCCGGGGTGACGTGCAACTCCTCAGCTGCATGCTTGAAACTGAGATGACGGGCCGCCGCTTCGAAGGCGCGCAAGGAGCCGAGCGGTGGCAGGCGATAGGCCATGATAATAATTAAGAATTTCTAATTCGTCGGATCATAAAGCCTCGTTTGCCGGCGGGCAAGGCGAGCCCTATCGTGACGACCTGCGCTTCAGAAAGCGCCGCCCATCGCCAATAGGAAAGTCCATGAAAAAATCGCTGATCGCCCTGACCCTGATCACCCTTGCTGTTTCTGCCTGCGGCAAGAAAGAAGAACCGGCCGTCATCCTGCCGCCACCGGCCAGCACGCCGTCGCTGAACACCACCGAAAACCCGCCGCCGGCACCGGCCGTCGAAACCCCACCGGCTACCGCTACCACCACCGAGCCTTCGGCCGCCGCCCCGGCCCCGGCCACCGACAGCAAGTAACGCATCAGTTTTTCTTACGCATCGCTTTAAAAGTTCTCGTTCGTCGACGAATTTCGCGCTTGCTACAGTTGTCTCTCTCCCGGGGCTACATGCGCTGCTCCCGGATTTGAGCCCGCCTCGTGCGGGCTCTTTTTCTGGGCTTGTCGTGGCGGCCGGTCGACCGGCCCGGTACAAGGTTTGGCATCCAGCCATCCGCGGAGTCTGCTGTCGATCAACAACCTGACCCGGAGCTTTCGACCATGGACGGTGCCAACCGCATCCTCAACCCCCACCTGCGCAGCAAAGTCATGTCGGCCGCCGAGGCCGCCCTCCTCATCCCGTCCGGCGCCAACGTCGGCATGAGCGGTTTCACCGGCGCCGGCTACCCCAAGGAACTGCCGACCGCGCTGGCCAAGCGCATCCTCGATGCCAACCTGCACGGCAAGAAATTCAAGATCGGCGTGTGGACCGGCGCCTCGACCGCGCCCGAACTCGACGGCGCGCTGGCCATGGTCGACGGCATCGAGATGCGCCTCCCCTACCAGTCCGACCCGACCTGCCGCAAGCGCATCAATGCTGGCGAGATGGAGTACATCGACATCCACCTGTCGCACGTCGCGCAATTCGTGTGGGGCGGATTCCTCGGCAAGCTCGATGTCGCCGTTGTCGAAGTGGCCGGCATCCTGGAAGACGGCCGGCTGATCCCGTCGTCGTCGGTCGGCAACAACAAGACCTGGCTGGATCAGGCCGACAAGATCATTCTCGAGGTGAATAGCTGGCAGAACCCGCACCTCGAAGGAATGCACGACATTTACTATGGCACCGCGCTGCCGCCGCACCGCAAGCCGATCCCCATCGTCAAGGCCGACGATCGCATCGGCGACCCTTACTACACCATCGACCCGAACAAGGTCATCGCCGTCATCGAGACCGACAAGGCCGACCGCAACTCAGCCTTCACACCGCCCGACCAGAACTCGCAGCGCATTGCCGGCCACATCCTGGAATTCCTGCAGCACGAGGTGAAGATGGGCCGCCTGCCGGCCAATCTGCTGCCGCTGCAATCCGGCGTCGGCAACGTCGCCAATGCCGTGATGGCCGGCCTGCAGTCCGGCCCCTTCGAGAACCTGACGGCCTACACCGAGGTGCTGCAGGACGGCATGCTGGAGTTGATCAAGTCCGGCAAGCTGACCTGCGCCTCGGCCACCTCCTTCTCGCTCAGCCCGGATGCGCTGGTCGAACTGAACGCCGACCTGCCGCGTTTCAAGGATTCGATCATCCTGCGCCCGCAGGAAATCTCGAACCACCCGGAAGTCATCCGCCGCCTCGGCGTCATCGCCATGAACGGCCTGATCGAAGCCGACATCTACGGCAACGTCAATTCGACCCACATCATGGGCACCTCGATCATGAACGGCATCGGCGGTTCGGGCGATTTCGCGCGCAATGCCTTCATCTCGATCTTCATGACCCCGTCGAGCGCCAAGGGCGGCAGCATTTCCTGCATCGTGCCCATGGTGTCGCACGTCGACCACACCGAGCACGACGTCCAGGTCATCGTCACCGAACAGGGCCTGGCCGACCTGCGCGGCCTGTCGCCCAAGCAGCGGGCCAAGGTGGTCATCGACAACTGCGCCCATCCCAACTTCCGGCCGGCATTGCGCGAGTACTACGACCGTGCCCAGCGCTACTCACCGGGCCGCCACACGCCGCATCTGCTCGACGAAGCCTACACCTTCCTGCCCAACTGGATCGCCAACAACGCGGCACGTGCCGCCTGGCGCCAGGAGTCGACCGTGCAGGCCGACGCCTGGGCGGTTTAAGAACAGCCAGGGCCAATGCAAAAGGGCTGCACATGACGCAGCCCTTTTGCTTGTGGGAGGCTGTTCAGCCGCCTGGCGCTTCCAGCCAGATCAGCGTCGCCATGCGCCCGGTCACACCATCGCGACGGTAGGAAAAATAACGCTCTGCATCGCTGACGGTGCATTGACCGCCGCCGTGGATATTCGTCACCCCGGCAGCCTGCAATCGTTGCCGTGCCAGGCTGTAGATGTCGGCCCACCATTTGTCGCCATGCGGGCGAAAGGCGCCGGCGGCCTGGGCATCGTGCGCCACGAAGGCCGCTCTGACCTCACCACCGACCTCGAAGCGCTCCGGGCCAATCGCCGGGCCAAGCCAGGCCAGCAACTCGCCGGGCACCACCGGCAAAGCAGCGATCGTGCATTCGAGTATGCCGTCGAGCAGGCCACGCCAGCCGGCATGGGCGGCAGCGACTACCGTACCGGCCCGGTCGCAGAACAGCACCGGCAGGCAATCGGCCGTCATCACGGCGCACACTTTGCCCTGCTCAACGGAAAAGCTGGCATCGGCGGTGGCCGCCTGCAGCACATGGCCGGCATCGACCACCGCCGTGCCATGCACCTGCCGCAGCCACAACGGCTCGGCCGGCAGTTGCCGGCGCAATTCGGCCCGGTTGGTCGCCACCCGCGCCGGGTCGTCGCCGACATGGTCGCCCAGGTTGAAGCTGGCCCAGGGTGCCGGGCTGCAACCACCGGTACGCAGCGTCTGCAACGCACGTACATGGGCCGGGACCGGCCAATCGGGAATCAGGAAATCAGCCACCGTAACGCAGGGTATCGAGCAGGTTGCGCATGTCTTCCGGCATCGGCACTTCCCACTGCATCTTCATGCCGGTCAGCGGATGCACCAGGCCGAGACGGGTGGCGTGCAGGGCTTGACGCGGGAACTCCGGCAACTTCGGATTGGTCTTGCCATACACCGGGTCGCCAACCAGCGGATGGTTGATCGACGCCATGTGGACGCGAATCTGGTGCGTCCTTCCGGTTTCCAGCGAGCATTCGATGAAGGTGCAGTAAGGGAAGGATTCAAGGATGCGATACCAGGTCAGCGCCGGCTTGCCGCCCCTGTTTTCAGTCACCACCGCCATCTTGATGCGCTGGGTCGGATGCCGGCCGATCGGTGCGTCGACACCGCCCCCCTTCTTGATCACGCCGGCCGCAAGTGCCAGGTAGACCCGCCTGACGGTGCGCGCCTGCAACTGGCGAACCAGATCGGTCTGCGCCTCCAGCGTCTTGGCAACCACCATCAGGCCGCTGGTATCCTTGTCCAGGCGATGCACGATGCCGGCCCGGGGGAGTTGATCGATGCCCGGCACGTGGTGCAGCAGGGCGTTCATCAGCGTGCCGCTCCAGTTGCCGCTGCCCGGATGGACGACCAGCCCGGCCGGCTTGTTGATGACGAGCAGGGTTTCATCCTCGAACACGACGTCGAGCGGGATGTCTTCCGGCTGGTCTATCTGGTTGCGAACATCTCCCGGCTCGCTGATAAGCAGGACCTCTCCGCCCAGCACCTTGCGCTTGGGTTCGGTTTCCGCCCTGCCGTCGACCTGCACGCAGCCCTCCTTGACCCAGCCTTGCAGGCGGTTGCGGGAATGCTGCGGTAAAAGCTCGGCCAGCACCTGGTCGAGGCGGCGACCGGAAGATGCCTCGGGGACGGTCAGGCGGAGTGGTTCAGTTCGGCTATAATCGCCGGAATCTTCAATTGGATCGTTCATAATGCGCAGTTTACCCGCATTCCCGTCTTTTCCCGCCCTCATCCGCACCTTGCTGCTGCTCTGCGTGGCCTCCGTGCTGGCTGCCTGCGGCACGACCGACAAATACGACGAGACCAGCGGCTGGTCGGCCGGCAAGCTCTATTCCGAATCCAAGGATGCGCAAGGCGAAGGCAACTGGGATAAAGCCGCCAAGTATCTGGAAAAGCTCGAAGCCCGCTTCCCGTATGGCCGTTTTGCCCAGCAGGCGCAGCTCGAACTCGGCTACGTCTATTGGAAAGGCAATGAACCCGGCTCCGCCCTGGCTGCCTGCGACCGCTTCATCAAGCTGCACCCGAGCCATCCCGCCGTCGATTACGTCTATTACCTGAAGGGCCTGATCAACTTCAACGAAGACCTCGGCCTGACCGCTTACATCAGTTCGCAGGACCCGACCGAGCGCGACCCCAAGGCGGCCCGCGAGTCATTCGAGGCTTTCAAGGAATTGGTCACCCGCTTCCCGAACAGCAAGTACACGCCGGACGCCACGCTGCGCATGAACTACCTGGTCAATGCCATGGCCTCGCTGGAGGTGCACGTCGCCCGTTACTACGCCAAGCGCGGCGCCTATATCGCCGCCGCCAACCGCGCCCAGCAAGCGATCAAGACCTACCCGCAAGCCCCGGCCATCGAGGAAGCGATGTACATCCTGGTCTCCGCCTACGACAAGATGGGCATGACCGACCTGCGTGACGATGCCGACCGCGTGATGAAGAAGAATTTCCCCAACAGCCGTTTCTACAAGGACGGCCTGGAGCGCAAGACGGCCTGGTGGAAGCTCTGGTAGCACCGCCCGGCAGCCAATGAACAATGCCCGCAGACGCGGGCATTGTCGTTTTCAGGCCATGCTTGCTGGCGGCAACTACCCGCCCTGCTTGATTGCCATAATGGCCTGGTTGCGCAGGGTGCGCAGCAGTTGCAACTCCTTTTCCGGAATCTCGATGCCGCCCGGCTCGTCACGGTCAGCATAGATCAGGGCAACCGGATTGCCCTTGATGTTGAGCGGAAAAAGCACGAAGGAATGGGCCGGCACGGCCTTGCGGTACCAGTCGGGAATGCGGCTGGCTATCTTGGGGTCGTTGATGTCGCTGATCAGCAGATCCACGCCCTTCGATGTCGCGGCATGGAAGATGTCCGGCGTGAAGGTCAGCGGAAAGCGGAACTTTTGCGCCACCTCGTTGGCATCCGGCCCGAAGCCGAAACGTCCCTGCATCACGCCGGCCTTGGCATCGCGGATACACAGCACGACGCGGCGGAAGCCCATGGCCCGGTACATCGTCTCGAGGATGATGCGCAGGATGTCATTGAGCTTGTAACCGTCGATCAGGGTGTTGCTGATGTCCTGAATGCCGGCGGTCAGCACGGCCTGGGCATCGGCTGTCGCAACGCCGGATTCGCCCCCGGCGCCAGCCAGCGGGTCCGACTCGCCCAACACCGTGCCATCGTCGCTGTCGGCCCCGGCCCCACCCGGCCCCCCTAGCGTCCCGTCAGCCCCGCCCTTGGCGAACAGGCGCATCTGCTTGCCAAAGCTGGTCTGCTGCAGGTTCAAGTGAATGACACGAGCGAAATCGGCCACTTCCTCGACGGCCCGTTGCACTGTTTGCTGAAGCTCCTTCTGACCGATTGCCACCGATTCGGCAAAACGGGCCATGGTTTTCTTCAGTTCCCGGTCCCGCGCCTCGGGCGTCGCCTGGGAGATCACTTCGCACAACTCGTTGGCGAAACCGGACAGCACGCGCAAGCGTTCATCCTGCTGCGTCGGTTTCCTGACCGTACCCGGCGGCAGGCGCCGCATGGAACTGATGATCAGCGATGGGAAGCCCCACTGGCGAGCAATCGCCACACCCATGTCCTCGAACGAAATACCAAGCACCTGCCTGGCCGCCACATCCTCATTGCATGATTTTTGCGCGATGACACGACGGATCTCGTCGGACTCCTCGGGGAAATAGAACTGCGACAGCAGGCGCCCGAGGCTGTGAAAAAGGGAGCAGATGAAGGAAAGTTCCAGGTCGCGCATCTGCGCCGTCGCACCAATGTCCTTGGCCAGTACGCCGGCCAGGTTGGCACGCAGGAAATCTTCCTTGAGCTGATTGGCATTGCCCTTGTTCTGCAAGTGCTCGAAGAGCAGCACAGTGATGGCGATGTTGCGCACCGCCTCGAAGCCGAGCACGATCACCGCACGGGATACCGTGCTGATGTTGCCGCCGCCGGCCGGCCGGAAATAGGCAGAATTGACCAGGCGCAGCAGCTTGTTGGTCAGCGCGAAGTCCTTGAGGATGGTGTTCGACAGTTTGTCGATGCTCTCCGTCTCGCTGTTGGCAATCTTGTTGATGGCGCTGACCGATTCCGACAGGGCCGGGAAATCGCTCTTGTGGCGCATGCGACGGAGCAGGAAATCGACAGTCGACTGCCGGCTGCCGCCGGGCGAGTCCAGATCCGACTCGGGGGTGAGATAGTTATCCAGCGCCTCGGCAAACTGGCTGGCCGTCTGAAAACGCAGCGCGGGGTCGCGTGCCGTGGCCTTGAGCAGGATGGTGCACAGT
>JAEUOE010000207.1 GCA_016790885.1 Dechloromonas sp.
AGTCCGTGCAGCTTATTTATCCGTCTGACGAAATCGTCAAGAACGCGGCGGTTTCCGGGATGGACGCCTACAAGGCGCTGTGCGCGGAAGCAGAAGCCGACTACGAAGGTTTCTGGGCCAAGCGTGCCCGCGAATTCATCACCTGGAAAACCCCGTTCACCCAGGTTCTTGATGAGTCCAATGCTCCGTTCTTCAAGTGGTTTGCCGACGGCAAGCTGAACGTTTCCTACAACTGCCTCGATCGCAACGTCGAAGCCGGTCTGGGCGACAAGGTCGCCATCATCTTCGAAGCCGACAACGGCGAAGTGACCAAGGTTACCTACAAGGAATTGCTGGCCAAGGTCTGCAAGATGGCCAACCTGCTGCGTGCCAAGGGTGTCAAGAAGGGTGACCGCGTCGTCATCTATCTGCCGATGACCGTCGAAGGTATCGTCGCCATGCAAGCCTGCGCCCGTATCGGCGCGCCGCACTCCATCGTTTTCGGCGGCTTCTCCGCCCAGTCGCTGCGCGATCGCATCAACGACGCCGGCGCTGTCATGCTCATCACCTCCGACGGCCAGTTCCGTGGCGGCAAGGCCATCCCGCTCAAGCCGATCGCTGACGAAGCCTTCTCCATGGGTGGTTGCGACTCGGTCAAGAGCGTCATCGTCTTCAAGCGCACCGGCGGCGAGTGCAACATGGTTGCCGGTCGCGACGAGTGGTTGCACGACGGCCTGGCCAACCAGCCGGAAACCTGCGAACCGGAATGGGTTGAAGCCGAACATCCGCTGTTCCTGCTCTATACCTCGGGTTCCACCGGCAAGCCGAAGGGTGTTCAACACTCCACCGGCGGCTACCTGCTGCACGCCATCATGACCATGAAGTGGACCTTCGACATCAAGCCATCGGATACCTTCTGGTGTACGGCTGACATCGGCTGGGTTACCGGTCACACCTACATCACCTACGGCCCGCTGGCCTGCGGTGCAACCGAGATCGTTTTCGAAGGTGTGCCGACCTATCCGGACGCCGGCCGTTTCTGGAAGATGATCCAGGACCACAAGGCCACCATCTTCTATACCGCCCCGACCGCGATCCGTTCGCTGATCAAGGCTGCTGACACCAACCCGGCTGTCCATCCGAAGAGCTACAACCTGTCTTCGCTGCGCATTCTTGGTTCGGTCGGCGAGCCGATCAACCCGGCGGCCTGGACCTGGTATTACGAGAACGTCGGCGGCGGCCGTTGCCCGATCGTCGATACCTTCTGGCAAACCGAAACCGGTGGTCACATGATCACCCCGTTGCCGGGTGCCACGCCGCTGGTGCCGGGTTCCTGCACCCTGCCGTTCCCGGGTATCCAGTTCGCCGTGGTTGATGAGACCGGTGCCGATCTGCCGTGGGGCCAGGGCGGCATCCTGGTCTGCAAGAAGCCGTGGCCGTCCATGATCCGCACCATCTGGGGCGATCCGGAGCGTTTCGTGAAGTCCTACTACCCGGCCGACTTCCAGGGCAAGTACTACCTGGCTGGCGACGGTGCGATCCGCGACAAGGACACCGGCTACTTCACCATTACCGGTCGTATCGACGACGTGCTGAACGTTTCCGGTCACCGTATGGGCACCATGGAAATCGAATCCGCACTGGTTGCCAACCCGCTGGTTGCCGAGGCTGCCGTTGTCGGCCGTCCGGATGACCTGACCGGTGAAGCGATTGTGGCCTTCGTCGTGCTCAAGGGCCAACGCCCGACGGGTGACGATGCCAAGCGCATCATCAAGGAACTGTCCGACTGGGTTGGCAAGGAAATCGGTCCGATCGCCAAGCCGAAAGACATCCGCTTTGGCGACAACCTGCCGAAGACCCGTTCCGGCAAGATCATGCGCCGTCTGCTCCGTGGCTTGGCCAAGGGTGAGGAACTCACGCAAGACACCTCGACCCTCGAGAACCCGGCCATTCTGGAACAGTTGAAGGGCTAAGGCGAACGTGCCGGGTTTTACCGATGGTGAAACCCGGTCGCCTGCGGACAATCTGCGGATTGTCCGTTCGAAACGAACAACAGGGATGGCGCGCTTGCCACGCCACCCTTAACGAATAAGGGGCAAGGAGGAGACAATGGTCGCCCATAAGGTGGCCTCCCGTGTGGTCGCACCAGACTGCATTCCCGGACGGCTGGCACGCTTGGCGTGTCAGCCGTTTTTATTTTATGGAGCAGCGCCATGAAGCGGGCGAGTCCGACCCGTCAGCGCCTGGCGGCACTCGGCCTGTTGGGTGCCCCCTTGCTGACCTATCCTTTGCTAAGCCTGCCGGCGGGCAGCCTGTGGGGCATCCCGGCTAGCTATCTCTACCTGTTCGGCGTATGGGCCGGACTGATCTTTCTTGCCGCTTGGGTGGCCGAACGACGGGGGACTTAAGGTGGTGCTCTCCGGTTGGCTCATTGCCCTGCTGTCGGCCGCCTATCTCGCCGTGCTGTTTGCTGTCGCCCGTTTTGGCGACGCGCGTGCCGATGCAGGCAAGTCGATCATTTCAGCCAATGTGTATGCCCTGTCGCTGGCCGTGTATTGCACGTCCTGGACGTTCTACGGCAGCGTCGGCCGGGCGACCTCCGGCGGCCTGTCCTTTCTGACCATTTACCTCGGGCCGACGCTGATGCTGTTGTTCGTCGGTGTCATCGTCAAGATGATCCGCATCAGCAAGGCGCAACGGATTACCTCGATTGCCGATTTCATTGCCTCGCGTTACGGCAAGAGCCAGTTGCTGGCCGGTATGGTCACGGTGATCGCGGTGATTGGCGTGGTGCCTTACATTGCCCTGCAATTGAAAGCAATGGCAGCCAGTGTGGATGTCCTGCTCAATCACTCCGGCAGCAAGGGGGAGTGGCTGGGCCTGGATTCGACCTTCCTGATCGCCGTCATCCTCGCCCTGTTTTCCATCCTGTTCGGCACCCGCCATCTCGATGCAACCGAACGGCACGAAGGCATGGTGGCCGCCGTCGCCTTTGAATCAGTGGTCAAGCTGATTGCCTTCATGGCGGTCGGCATTTTTGTGACCTACGGCTTGTTCGGCGGCTTGGGCGACCTCTTCCAGCGGGCTGTTACCGAAGCTGATCTTGGCCGACTCCTTGAACTCGAATCCGGACGCGCCGGTACCTGGACTTCGCTGATCCTGCTCTCCGGACTGGCGATTGTTTTCCTGCCCCGCCAGTTTCAGATCATCGTGGTTGAAAACGTGGATGAGTCCCATGTCAAACGGGCGGTCTGGCTCTTTCCGCTCTATCTGCTGCTGATCAACATCTTCGTATTGCCGCTGGCCTTGGGCGGCCTGCTGCATTTTGGCGGTGAGGGCGTCAATCCCGATACCTTCGTGCTGACGCTGCCGCTGGCGCATGGTGCCGAAGCGCTGGCCCTGCTGGCATTCATTGGTGGTTTGTCGGCGGCGACCGGCATGGTGATCGTTGAAACCATCGCCTTGTCGACCATGGTTTGCAACGATCTGGTCATGCCCTTGCTGCTGCGTTCTGCCTGGTTGCGCGCCCAGCACCGGCAGGATTTGTCCGGCCTGCTCATCGGCATCCGGCGCGTCGCCATCGCCATGATCGTCCTGCTCGGCTATGTCTATTTCCGGGCGGCTGGCGAGGCCTATGCGCTGGTCGGCATCGGCCTCATTTCCTTTGCCGCGGTGGCCCAGTTCGCCCCGGCGATGTTCGGCGGCATGTACTGGAAGCAGGCCACGCGGGCCGGAGCGGTCGCCGGTCTGTCGGCAGGTTTTCTCGTCTGGCTATATACCCTGTTGCTGCCGTCGTTCGCCAAATCTGGCTGGATCTCCAGTGGTTTCGTCGAGCAGGGATTGTTCGGGCTGCCCTGGCTCAAGGCCCAGGCCTTGTTCGGTCTGAGCGGGCTGGACGAGATTTCGCACTGCCTGTGGTGGAGCATGCTGGCCAATCTGGGGGCCTACATCGCGGTGTCGTTGAACTCCCGGCCGGATGCTGTCGAGGCCAGCCAGGCCGAGCGATTTGTCGATGTCTTCCGGTTTGATCGGCACAAGGCCGAAACACGCTTGTGGCGCGGCAAGGCGTCGCTCGATGCGCTGGTGAGTTTGCTCGAACGCTTTCTCGGCACGGCCCGGGCACGCCAACAATTGGCCGCCTATGCACAGGGCAAGGGGCTGGCCGATTGGCGCAAACTGCCGGCGGATGCCGAATTCGTTCACTTTGCCGAAGCCGAACTGGCGGGGGCGATCGGCTCGGCCAGCGCCCGGGTCATGGTGGCATCGGTGGCCCAGGAAGAAGACCTGGGCCTGGAGGAGGTGCTCGACATCCTGGATGAAGCGACGCAGATCCGCGCCTATAGTCGCGAGCTCGAAGCCAAGCGCCAGGAACTCGAAGCGGCGACCAGCGAGTTGCGCGAGGCGAACGAGCGTCTGCGCGAAGTCGACCGCATGAAGGACGATTTCATTTCAACCGTGACGCACGAATTGCGTACGCCGCTGACTTCCATCCGGGCGTTGTCCGAAATGCTGCACGAAGACCCGCGTATCGAACTGGCGTCGCGCACGCGGTTTCTCGGCATCATCGTCAGCGAAGCGGAGCGCCTGACTCGCCTGATCAACCAGATTCTCGACATGGCCAAGCTCGAATCAGGGCGTGCTGAATGGACGTCCGGTGCGGTCGATCTTGGCGAAGTGGCGCGCGAGACGATGGATTCCCTGGGCCAGTTGTTCCGCGACAAGGGCGTCGCGTTGAGCAGCGATATTCCGGCCCGCGGCCCGGTGGTACAGGCGGATCATGACCGTCTGACGCAGGTGCTTATCAACCTGCTGTCCAACGCGGTCAAATTTGTTCCTGGCGGCAGCGGCAAGGTCCATGTGCGGGTCGGGATCGATGGCGGCAGCGTTCGTGTCGAGGTTGCGGACAACGGTCCCGGCTTGACGGCCGAGGAGTGCGGCGTCATTTTCGAAAAATTCCGTCAGGGTGGAAACACGCTGACCGACAAGCCGAAAGGTACCGGCTTGGGACTGCCCATCAGCCGGCAGATCATCGAATATTTCGGTGGTAAGCTCTGGGTTGAAAGTCGCCCGGGAGAGGGTGCGAATTTCATTTTCACGGTGCCGTTGCCGGCATCGGAGGAATAATAAGGAGACAAAAGCATGACCAAGAAGATTCTCATCGTCGATGACGAACCCAATATCGTCATCTCGCTCGAATTCCTGATGAAAAAAGAGGGTTTCGATGTTGCTGTTGCCAGTGACGGCGAAGAAGCCCTGGCCAAGGTGGCCAGCTTTGAACCCGATCTGGTTTTGCTCGACGTCATGATGCCGAAGAAATCCGGCTTCGAAGTGTGCGAAGCCCTGCGTGCCGATCCGGCCCGGGCCGGCCTGCTCGTCGTCATGCTGACTGCCAAGGGGCGTGAAACCGAGGTCGCCAAAGGTCTGGCCATCGGTGCCGATGCCTATGTGACCAAGCCTTTCTCGACCAAGGATCTAGTAACCCGGGTCAAGGGCATGCTTGGCGTCTGAGCAGGCACCGCCTGCCGGGCAGAAGCCAACCGGTGGCCGTCGCGGCTACTCATTACTAAATAGAATTTCGGGATGCATGCCATGAAGGCAAAACATCGTTTCATCATTGCGGTGATCGTTCTCGGTCTGCTGATGACCGGTCCCTTTGTCGTGACCTCCGCCCTGGTCTGGCTGGACATGAGGGAGGCCGAGCGCAACATGTTGACCGAGTTGCTGCTGTCGCGCCTGCCGGTCGGCACCTTGATGACCCTGTTCGGCTTTGTGATTGGCGTTCTGGTCCTCCACAAACTGTTCAAGCATTATGTCGAGGGTTTGCTGCGCATGGCGGAAACCCTGCGCCTGATGCTGGGCGCCAACCGCAATTTCCGGGTCACGCCGGAGGGGCCGCCCGAGGTGCAGCAACTGGCACAGGCCGCCAATGATCTGGCCCAGCAGCGCGATGCGCTGATGGATGATGTCGATTCGCAGATTGCCCGGGCCAAGGCGTCGGTCGAGGAAGAAAAGAACCGCTTGGCGGCGCTGATGTCGGAGCTGGCGCAGGCTGTCGTCGTGTGTAATCTCGACGGCCGCATCCTGCTCTACAACAACCGGGCGCGCCTGCAGTTCAAGGCCCTGGCCCAGGGGCCGACATCAGTGGCGGGAGGGGCGCTGATCGGCCTTGGGCGGTCGATTTTCTCGATTCTCGAAAAGAGTCAGATCGAACATGCGCGTGAAGTCATCGACCAGCGGCTGGCCGGCGGCAAACTGCCGATTTCGACCTTCACCACGACCACGCGCGGCGGCCAGTTGTTGCGTATCCAGATGGTGCCGGTCCTCGCCGCTTCGGTCGACAATGCCGCGCGGGCCTTGACCGGCTATGTGCTCACCGTCGAGAACATCACGCGCAGCATCGAGGAAGAAGAACGACGCGACCGGGCGCTGCACACCCTGAGCCAGGGGAGCCGTTCGGCTATCGGCAATATCCGCGCGGCCGTGGCCAACCTGATCGATTACCCGGACATGGAGCCTGAATTGCGCGAGCGCTTCCTGCGCGTTATCGATGACGAGGTGGCCAAGCGCAGCCTGGTCATCGACCAGACCATGAGCCAGTTCTCCGATTCGCTGAAAACGCGCTGGCCGCTGGAAGACATTCTCGGCATCGACATCATCGCCGCCGCCCAGCGCCGGATTGATGACAAACTCAAATTGCCGACCAAGACCGAAGAGGTGGACGCCTCGCTGTGGATCAAGGCGGACAGTTTCTCGCTGGTTTTTGCCCTGGTCTGTCTGGCCTCGAAGTTGCAGGATCACTATGAACCACGCGAACTGCGCTTCCGCCTGACCACCAATGGCAAGCTGGCCTATCTTGACCTGATCTGGGCCGGGCCGGCCATGTCGTCGGAAACCTTCTATACGTGGGAAATGGAATCCATGCAGGTGGGAAGCGACACGACGCCACTCACCCTGCGTGACGTTATCGACCGGCATGGCGGCGAGATCTGGTATGAGCGCGAAAAGGCTGCGCATCGGGCATTCTTCCGCTTCGTGCTGCCGGTGTCGACGCCGGAGGCGGAGCAGGTGGTCGAGGAGCGTCACGTGACCGGCCGGCCGGAATACTACGATTTCGACCTGTTCAAGTTCGAGGACAAGTCGATCGACCTCGACCGCAAGTTGTCCGATCTGACTTACACGGTTTTCGACACCGAAACTACCGGCCTGGAGCCGTCGAACGGCGACGAGATCATCCAGGTCGGCGCTGCCCGCATCGTCAATGGCCGCCTGTTGCGCCAGGAGACTTTCGACCAGCTTGTCGACCCGGAAATTCCGCTCAAGCCGGAGGGTATTCCCATTCACGGCATTACCGAGGACATGGTGCGCGGCCAGCCGAACATCGATCTGGTCTTGCCGGCCTTCCATGAATTTTGCGAAGACACCGTGCTGATCGCCCACAACGCAGCCTTCGACATGCGCTTCCTGCAGTTGAAGGAGGAACGCACCGGAATCCGCTTCACGCAGCCGGTGCTCGATACCTTGCTGCTGTCGGCGGTGGTGCATCCCAACCAGGAATCGCACAAGCTCGACGTCATACTGGAACGTCTCGGCATCACTATCGGCACCCGCCACAATGCCCTTGAGGATGCGCTGGCGACCGGCGAGGTTTTCCTCAAGCTGGTCAAGTTGCTTGAAGATCAGGGCATCGTTACCGTGCGCCAGGCACTGGAGGCCTCGGAGAAGACCTACTTTGCCCGAGTGAAGTACTGAGCACGCCATGATGGCCGACCCCTCGCAGCTCTTCAGGCAGCAGACCGAACTGCTGGCGGCGCTTGATGCGCCGGGCTCGGTGGAAGATATCGTCGCGCTGGCACCGCGAGTGCGCGGTTGTCTTCATGAACTGGTCGGCAGCGGGCTGGACGGCGTGGCCGCCACCCGCCTCATTGCGCTGTATAACGACCGGCTGACGGTCCGTATCATCGCGTCGCTTGCCCGCCGCCATCGCCTGCCGCCCGTGGCCTGGTGCTGGCTGGCGCTGGGTTCCGAAGGGCGGCATGAACAGACCTTTGTCACCGACCAGGATAACGGGCTGATCTTCCAGGCCAGCAGCAGCCAGGAGGCCGATGCGGTGCGTGCCTTGTTCCTGCCCTTTGCGCAGGAGGTTAACCAGCGACTGGCCGATGCCGGCTTTGCGCTGTGCAGCGGCAACATCATGGCCGGCAACCCGGCGTGGTGTTTGTCGCTTGATGAGTGGCGCGAACAATTCATCGAGTGGGTGCGCCGCCCGGAGCCGGAAGCCTTGCTTAATGCCAGTATTTTCTTTGATCTGCGCCCTTTGTACGGGGATGCCGAACTGGGCGAGCAGCTACGTACCCTGTTGCTATCGATGACCGTTGCCACGCCATCGTTTCAACATCTGATGGCAGCCAATGCGCTGCACGCGGAAGTGCCGCTCAATTTTCGAGGCGAACTGGCGGTGAATGATGACGAGGAAATCGATCTCAAGAAATTCGGTAGCCGTATCTTTGTCGATGCGGGACGCATCCTGGCATTGACGGCGGGTACGCGCAGCGTGAATACCGTCGAGCGCCTGCTCCAGGCTGGTGAGACGATTGGCCTGCCAGCCCAGGAACAGGCCGGTTTTGTGGCAGCGTTTTCACACATTTTGCGGCTGCGGCTTGTCCAGCAGAGTGCGGCGCCGGATGCATCAGTAACGATGGGCAGTGGCCTGAAACCCTCGATGTTGCACGAACTGGATCGGGCCATATTGCGTGAGTCGCTCAAGCAGGCCAGACGCTTGCAGCAGCGTCTCAAGTTAAACTATTCCCTTTAGAAAAACATGAGGTTGTCGTGACTACGCAACAGCAATCAGGGCAGGAAATGGTGGTCGGCCAAATGGAAACGGCACTCCGCCAGAACGGGCGCAACCGCATGGCGGGCCATACGGTTGCATTTTTGCGCAATCACGCGCCGTTCAACAAAATGAAACCGGAGGCGCTGCAGCATTTTGCCGAAAAGGCGCAGATCGCCTTTTACCCGGCGGGCAGCGAGATTATTGGCCCCGCTGCCGGCAACGTTCGGTTTTTCTACCTGATCGAATCCGGCAAGGTGCAGGCGCGCCAGGCGGGCGAGGTTACCGTGACCGAATATTCCATCCTCAGCCTGGGGGCGGGAGAGGGCTTCCCGATCGGTGCCGTCACCGCTGGCCGGCCGTCCACCAATCACTACAGCGCCGTGACGGATACCTTCTGCTACCTGTTGCCGGCAGAGGATTTCCTGGCCCTGATGAGTTCAAGCCCGGAGTTCAACCTGTTCTGCACGCGGTACATCGCCAGCCTGCTCGACCAGTCGCGCCGCCAGTTGCAATTGCAGTTCGCCCAGCGCGCCAGCGAGCAACAGACGCTTAATTCGCCGCTGGCCGGCATCGGCGCCCGATCGCCGATTACCGTGACGCCGCAAACAGTTCTCCGTGCGGCGCTCGAAACCATGTCACAAGCCGGTATTGGTTCGCTGGTAATCGCTGGCGAGGATCGCAAGCCGGTCGGCGTCTTTACCCGTACCGACCTGCTCGAGCGCGTGGTGCTGGCGCAATTGCCGCTGACCACGCCGATTGGCGAGGCGATGACGCCCAATCCCTTCATGCTCGAGGAACACGCCACCGCCTACGATGCGATGTTCGCCATGGCGACACACGGCATTCGCCACGTTCTGGTGACCGATGCCGAAGGACATCTGACGGGGGTCGTGTCCGAGCGCGATCTGTTCTCGCTGCAGCGGGTCGGCCTGCGCCAGATTCGCCAGTCCATCGACGGCGCGCGCAATGTCGAGGCCTTGCAACAGGCTGCCGCCGATGTTCGCCAGCTGGCTTTCAACATGCTGGCTCAAGGCGTAGGCTCCGAGCAATTGACGCAGTTCATCTCGGCGCTCAATGATGCGCTGACGCGCCGCGTTATCCAGCTCAATCTGGAGAACCACAATTTCGACGGTATCGAATGGTCGTGGCTGGCCTTCGGTTCGGAAGGTCGGGACGAACAGACTTTCAGCACCGATCAGGATAACGGTATCGTCTTCCAGCCGCCGGCCGATGCCGACGTGGCCGCCCTGAAGCAACGCTTCCTGGCCTATGCGCTGGACGTGAACAAGGATCTCGACCGTTGCGGCTTCCCGCTGTGCAAGGGCAACATCATGGCCAGCAACCCGCAGTGGTGCCTGACGCTCGACGAATGGAAGGAGCAGTTCGGCACCTGGATTCGCAAGCCGCATCCGGATGCGCTGCTCAATGCCACCATCTTCTTCGATTTCCGTTCGCTCTATGGCAAGGCCGAGTTGGCCGACGCCATGCGCCGCCATTTGCTGGCCCTGACCGCTTCCAACCCGATGTTCCTGAGGGCCATGGCCAAGAACGCCCTGGATGTTGAGCCACCACTGGGCAAGATTCGCGATTTCCTGACCGATCTCGAACCGGATGCTCCCGGCAAGATCGACCTCAAGAAGTACGGCTCGCGGATTTTTGTCGATGTCGCCCGCATCTACGCGATGGCCAGCGGCGTGCACAACACCAACTCGATCCAGCGCTTGCGCCTGGCCTCGCAGCGACTGAATATCCGGGGGGATGAGGTCAATGCGATTCTCGATGCGCTCAATTTCATTCAGCTGCTCCGCTTGCAGCATCAATACCTGGAAGGTGAGCCGGGCAAGCAGGGTGACAACCTGATCGATCCGGAAACACTCAACGAACTGGATCGCCGCATCCTCAAGGAATCCTTCCGTCAAGCCCGCAAGATTCAGACGCGCCTCAAGCTCGACTATCAGGTGAATTGATCATGCTCAGCCTCAAGAAACTGCTCTTTCGTGGCGGTGCGCCAACCGGGCTGCCCGAGGACGTGCGGGCTTCGCTGGACGCCTGGCGGTCCAGCAAGGCGCCGGCACTCGATGACCTGCATTTTCACACCCGCTATGTCGTTGTCGACATCGTCAGCAGCGGTCTTGATCCGGACAAGGACCAACTGCTCGGCATCGCGGCAAGCAGCATCTGGCAGGGCACGATACAGCCGGACGATACTTTTTACATCGACTTCAGCACCCTGGACGGTGAAGGAGCAGCGGTCGACCGCCAGTTGATGGCTTTCCTGCTTTTTGCGGCCAAGGCACCCTTGGTGACCTACCATGTGCCCTACGTTGGCGGCTTCCTGCAGCGTGCTTTCAACGAACGTCTGGGCCTCGATTTTCAGCCGCAGTGGGTGGACATGGCATGGCTGATGCCAGCCATGTTCGAAGAGCAGGGGCATACCGTCATGCCGCTCGATCACTGGCTGGAGTGTTTCGGCCTGGATAGCGGGGAGGGGCGGCGCGATGCGATGGCCAATACCTTGCTGCTCGGCCGGATTTTCCAGATGCTCCTGGTCCGTGCTGTCGGCAAGCAGATCGACACGGCGGCCCGCCTGGTCGACGAGTCGCGAGCCAGCAGTTTCCTGCGCCGCACGCACTAACACCTGCTGATGTCCAGACCGCTGACGCGCCTGCAGCGCTACTACCTCTATTACACAGGTGGTTTCCTTGCTTTTGTCGGGGCCCTGGCCGTGCTCGAACGGCACGGCATGCCGCCGCGCTGGGTGGGTTATGCCTTTCTGATTTTCACCATCTCGATGTATGCCGGTATCGGCATCATCAGCCGGACCTCCGACGTTTCGGAATACTACGTGGCCGGGCGTCGCGTACCGGCTTTCTTCAACGGCATGGCGACCGGCGCCGACTGGATGAGTGCGGCGTCCTTCATCGGCCTGGCCGGAACGCTCTATTTATCGGGTTTTCAGGGGCTGGCCTATGTCGTTGGGTGGACCGGCGGTTTTGTGCTGGTTGCCCTGCTGCTGGCACCCTATCTACGGCGCTGCGAGCAGTACACCATTCCCGATTTTCTCGGCGCCCGCTACGGCGGCAACGCCATCCGCCTGGTTGCCGTGGGGGCAGCCATCCTCGCCTCCTTCGTCTATGTCGTGGCACAGATCTACGGCGTTGGCGTGATTACCAGCCGTTTCGTCAGCCTGCAGTTCGAGATCGGGGTGTTTGTCGGCCTGGCCGGCATTCTGGTCTGTTCCTTTCTCGGCGGCATGCGGGCGGTAACCTGGACGCAGGTGGCGCAATACCTGATCCTGATCGTTGCCTACATCACCCCGGTCGCGATCCTGTCCTACAACGTTACCGGCAACCCGGTACCGCAGCTGGTCTATGGCGAGGTGTTGCAGAAGGTGACGCAGCTTGAGGATCGCCTGTTCGACTCACCGGCCGAGATCGAGGTGCGGCAGTTGTTCCGGGAACGTGCCGACCTGTACGCCCAGAAAATCATGCAGTTGCCGCAGTCGCTCAGCCTTGAACGGGAGCAGTTGTCGTCGCAGATCAACCGCCTGAAGGCGAGTGATGTGCAGATGCGGGACATTGTTGCGCTGGAGCGTCAGCGGCGTGATCTGCCGCACGATCCGGAGCAAGCCAAGGCCCGCTGGGAGGCTGCGATGTTCTCGGCGGCCGAGCGGAGCCGGCAGCCCATTCACCATGCCGAGGCTTTCCCCGGTGATACCGAGGAAGAGCGTGATATTCAGCGCATCAATTTTCTGGCGCTGATCTTTTGCCTGACGGTGGGCACGGCTGCCTTGCCCCATGTGCTCGTTCGCTATTACACGACACCAACCGTGCATGAGGCGCGCGAGTCGGTGTTCTGGTCGCTGCTGTTCATTTTGTTGCTCTACGTGACGGCACCGGCCTATGCGGTGTTCGCCAAGTATGAAGTGCTATCCCATCTGGCCGAGATTCCGATTGCCAAGTTGCCGGGGTGGGTCACTGCCTGGGCCAAGGTCGGCCTGGTCAGCATCGAGGACATCAATTTCGATGGCATCCTGCAATTGGCGGAGCTGTCGCTCAATCCGGACGTCATCGTGCTGGCGACCCCCGAAATTGCCGGCATGCCCTACGTTGTCTCCGGCCTGGTCGCTGCCGGCGGCCTCGCTGCCGCACTCTCCACCGCCGATGGATTGTTGCTGACCATCACCAGCGCCCTGTCGCACGATGTGTATTACCGCATCATCCGGCCGGATGCATCGACCCAGTTCCGCCTGGTCATCGCCAAGTCCCTGCTCCTGGTTGTTGCCGTGCTGGCCGCGACGGTTGCCGCGCAGAAACCGGGAACCATCCTCTCGATGGTGGCCTGGGCATTCTCGATTGCCGGATCGGCATTCTTTCCTGCGTTGGTCCTGGGCATCTTCTGGGCGCGGGCAACCCGCTGGGGGGCCCTGGCAGGCATGGTCGTTGGCGTCAGCCTGTCGCTCTACTACATCCTGCGTGTCGAGTTCGACAGCATTCCCTGGCTTGGTGTCAGCGGATTCAAAATGGAACCATGGTTCCATGTCCAGGCCACCTCCGCCGGCCTGTTCGGCGTCGTTGCCGGGTTCGCCACCATAATCATCATCTCGCTACTGACCAAACCCGAGCCGGGTTCGGCTGATTTTCTGGGCCGGATTCGCCTGGCCAGCAGGCGGGATGCATGAAGGGCCATCGCCAACTTTACTGGCGCAAGACCCGGCGCCTGACTTTCGGCCTGCTGGCATTCTGGCTGTGCCTGACCTTCGGCACCACCTGGTTCGCTCGCGATATCAACCAGACCGTCATCCTCGGTTTTCCGCTCGGTTTCTACATGGCAGCCCAAGGCAGCCTGGTCCTGTTTCTGTTGATCATCTGGTGGTACAACCGACAAATGAGCAAAATAGATCGGGAGTTTGGGCTAGAAGACGACTAGCAACATGAGCTTGTTTGTAATCAGCGCACTGCGTGCGGTCGTCGAGATGCTCGGCTGCTGTCTGATCGGGCAAGCCACCCTCCATGTTCTGGCGGGGCAGAGACGGGCAAGCAACCCGATCTATCAGCTATTCGATCTGATCACGACGCCCCCGCGACGACTGGTAGCCTTCATCCTGCCCGGTGCGACAAATCGCACAATCGGCCTTGCATCCTTCGTAATCCTGCTCCTGCTCTGGCTTGGCCTTGCTCTCGCACGAAAGTTTATTTGACCATTCCGCCGATTCTGCTA
>JAEUOE010000208.1 GCA_016790885.1 Dechloromonas sp.
TCCGGATAAAAGTGGTCTTCCCAGATCACCGGGCCATCCTTGGTCTCCGCACATTCGTTGGCCACTCCCGGGCCGATGACTTCCGACAGGCCATAGATGTCGATGGCGTCGATGCCGAAGGTGGCCTCGATCTCGCGGCGCATGGCATCCGACCACGGCTCGGCACCGTGAATGCTGATGCGCAGCTGGGTGCTGCGCGGGTCGATGCCCTGGCGGCGGAACTCGTCGGCGATGTTGAGCATGTACGACGGGGTGACCATGATGATGCTCGGCTGGAAATCGCAGATCAGCTGCACCTGCTTTTCGGTCTGCCCGCCGGACATCGGAATGACCGTGCAGCCCAGCTTCTCGGCACCGTAGTGGGCGCCCAGGCCGCCGGTAAACAGGCCGTAGCCGTAGGCGACATGGACGATGTCGCCCGGCCGGCCGCCCGAGGCGTAGATCGAGCGGGCGATCAGGTCGGCCCAGGTGTCGATGTCCTTTTTTGTATAGCCGACGACGGTCGGCTTGCCGGTCGTGCCGCTGGAGGCATGGATGCGCACCACTTCCTGACGCGGCACCGCGAACATGTTGTAGGGATAGTTGTCGCGCAGATCCTGCTTGGTGGTGAAGGGGAATTTGGCCAGGTCGGCCAGCGACTGGAAGTCATCGGGATGCACCCCGGCAGCCTCGAACCTGGCGCGGTAATGCGGCACGTTCTGGTAAACGTGGTTCAGCGTCCATTTCAGGCGCTCGGTCTGCAGTGCGGTAATCTCGTCGCGGCTGGCATTTTCGATGGCGTGTAAGCCTTGTTTCATTATCGTCTCCCTCCTGAACCGGCTATTTTCATATTGTGGAAAAACAAGCTGCTTGAGGCAGATCAACCAGGCCGGTTTTTCCGGCAGCCGGACCTTGCCGCAGCAAGCGCTCCCTTTCGTCATGCGACAATGCGCTATGTTTCGTGCTGCTGCCCAGGGGCTGATCGCCCATGCCTTCCCCATCCTGATCGCCCAATTGGCATCCATCGGCATGATGGTGGTCGATACCGTGGTCCTCGGGCACTTCAATTCGATCGACCTGGCCGCCGTGGCCATCGGAGGCGGCATCCAGATTTCGGTGGTCTTCGCGCTGGTCGGTGTGTTGCAGGCGGTGGCGCCGGTCGTTGCCCACCTGCATGGGGCGCGTCGCGATGACGAAGTGGCGAATGTGTTGCAGCAGGGTTTCTGGCTGGCTGTGCTGCTCGCCTTGCCGGGCGTGCTATTCCTGCGCCACCCCGATGCCGTGCTCGGCATCTCGACCATGGATGCCGCCGTCGAGGCCAAGGTTCGCCAATATCTCGGCCTGCTCGCCTGGAGCCTGCCGGCCTCCCTGTTCTATCGAACCTTTTACGCCTTCTGTAACGCCCTGGGCAAGCCGCGCGTCCTGATGGGCATCGGGCTGTTCAGCCTGGGCTTGCATGCCTTTCTGGCCTGGGGTTTGGCCTTGCAGGGCTGGCTGGGCGAGCCGCTCGGGGTGGTCGGATGCGCCCTGTCGAACGTGCTCGTGGCCTGGCTGGCCTGCCTGAGCGGCGCGCTGTACCTCGCCTTCGGGCCGCTGGGCAGACGTTATCGCCCATTCGCCAACTGGGCGTTGCCGCAGTGGGCGACCTGGCGCGAACTCCTGCGCCTGGGTGTGCCGATGGGCTTGTCCAATCTGGTCGAAATAACCTCGTTCACGCTGATCAGCCTGTTCATCGCGTCGCTCGGGGCGATCGTGGTTGCCGGGCATCGCATTGTTGCCAACCTGTCGGCGCTGACCTACATGCTGCCCTTGTCGCTGGCCATTGCCACCATGGCTGCGCTCGGCCAGGCGGTCGGGGCGCATGACCGGGTTCGGGCACGGGCAACGATCCGCGCCGGGTTGTGGCTCGCCGCCGGTTCGTCGTCGTTAGTCGGCCTGTTGCTATGGCTGGCGGCGGAGCCGGTGGTGAACGCCTATACCGATGATCCGGGTGTTCGCCTGGTGGCCGTCGGCCTGATCGGCTATGTCGCCCTCTATCAATTCTTCGATGCGCTGCAGACTGTTGCCGGCCATTGCCTGCGCGCCTATCGGGTCACCTTCGTGCCCATGCTGGTGCAGACCTTCTGCTTCTGGGGGATCGGCCTGCTGGGCGGTGGCTGGCTGTGCTATCGCGCACCGACTCCGCTCGGTGTCGCGGGGTTCTGGCTGGCCTCGGTGCTCAGCCTGATCTTCGCCGCCGGACTGCTTTTGCCGCTGCTGAGCAAGGCACTGACAGCCTCGGAATCGATGTCGTAATTATGAATTTTGGACTAATCCGGTTTTTGATCTATGTGATAAGATCATGCGTTCAAAACGGTATAACCGGGTGGGGTCGGGGGATAGTTCGGCTACCGCTCATTGCTCGCAACTCAACTAAACGCAAGGAAAGCGCATGAAAATTCACGAATATCAGGGCAAGCAAATCCTGAAGAAATTCGGCGTTACGGTTCCGCGCGGGATTCACTGCACGACCGTCGATGACGCAGTCAAGGCAGCTGAAACCCTGGGCGGCAAGGTCTGGGTGGTCAAGGCCCAGATTCACGCTGGTGGCCGCGGTAAAGGCGGTGGCGTCAAGGTCGCAACCTCGCTCGAAAAAGTTCGCGAATACGCCAGCCAGATTCTCGGCATGCAGTTGATCACGCACCAGACCGGTCCGGAAGGTCAGAAGGTTCGTCACCTGCTGATCGAAGAAGGCGCCGACATCCAGCACGAATACTACGTTGCTGCGCTGACCGACCGCGCTACCCAGTCCGTCGCCATCATGGCTTCGTACGAAGGCGGCATGGACATCGAGGAAGTTGCCCACAAGACCCCGGAAAAGATCGTCAAGGTCTTCGTCAACCCGCTGGTCGGCCTGACCGACGAGCAAGCCCTGACCCTGGCCAAGGGCATGGGCATGAACGAAGCCTCCATCCCGCAGTGCGTGCAGACCCTGAAGAACCTGTACACCTGCTACATGGAAACCGATGCTTCGCTGGCTGAAATCAACCCGCTGATCCACGAAGCCGACGGCACCGTCAAGGCGCTCGACGCCAAGTTCAACTTCGACTCCAACGCCCTGTACCGTCAGGAAGAAATCGTC
>JAEUOE010000211.1 GCA_016790885.1 Dechloromonas sp.
GCGGTTGAAGAAGGCAGCGAACTCGTCGCGGCAAACTTCGTGCATCAGGATGGTCTTGGCCCAGCCCTGGCCGGCACCAAGCACGTCGCCGTAGGAGAAGCCGCCGCAGGCGACCAGGCCCTTGAAGTCCTTGAGGCTGACCCGGCCGGCCAGAATGTCGCTCATGTGCACGTCGACCGAGGCGAAGCCGGCGCGGTCGAAGGCGGCAGCCATTTCGTAATGGCTGTTGACGCCCTGCTCGCGCAGGATGGCGACGCGCGGGCGGCCACTGACGGCGGCGTAAACCTGAGTGAAGTCGTCCTGCGGATCGAAGGTGATCTTCGGCGTCAGGCCCGGATCGCTGGTGTCGAGGATGCGGTCGAATTCCTGCTGCGCGCAGCTCGGGTTGTCGCGCATGGCCTGCATCTGGTAGCTGGTCTCGGACCAGGCGCGTTGCAGGTCGACGCGCTTTTCGCGCAGCACGCGCTTGGCATTGCGGGTGACGCGGATTTCATCCCACTCGTTGAGATGGCCGACGAAGTGGTAAGGCACGCGCAAGGCGCGCAGCACCGAGGTCACCTTCTCGCGGTCAGCGCGGCGGATCTGGATCAGGGCGCCGAGTTCCTCGTTGAACAGGGCGCGCACAATGTTTTCGAAATCGCGTCCGGCCATCAGGTCCGGGCGCTTCTCGGCGCCATCGACGTCGAGCGCCTGCGCATCGAAGCAGAGGCCGTCGAGATCGAGCGACACACCACGGCGGCTGGCAAAGGCCATTTCGCAGGCGGCGACGAACAGGCCGCCGTCCGAACGATCGTGGTAGGCAAGCAGCAGGCCGTCGTGATTGAGCTTCTGAACCGCATCGAACAGTGCCTTCAGCTTGGCCGGATCGTCAACGTCCGGCGCCTCGCTGCCGGTGGCGTTGTACACCTGAGCGAGACAAGAGCCGCCGAGGCGATTCTGGCCGATGTCGAGCAGCAGCAGTTCGGTTTCGCCCTGATCGACGGCCAGTTGCGGCGTCTTCGTCTTGCGCACGTCGTTCACGGCAGCAAAGGACGTCACGATCAGCGACAGCGGAGAAACGACCTGCTTCTTCTCGCCCTGTTCCTCCCAGGCGGTGCGCATCGACAGCGAATCCTTGCCGACCGGGATCGAAACGCCGATCTGCTTGCACAGTTCGGCAATGCCTTCGACGGTGGCGTACAGGCGGGCATCCTCGCCCGGCACGCCGCAGGGCGCCATCCAGTTGGCCGAGAGCTTGACCTTGCCGAGTTCGCCGATGTCGGCGGCGGCCAGGTTGGTCAGCGCCTCGCCGATGGCCATGCGGCCGGAAGCCGGCGCGTCGAGCACGGCCAGCGGGGTGCGCTCGCCCATGGCGAAGGCTTCGCCAAGGTAGCCCTGGTAGCCCATCGTCGTCACCGCGACGTCGGCCACCGGCACTTGCCACGGACCGACCATCTGGTCGCGGGCGGTCATGCCGCCGACCGAACGGTCGCCGATGGAGATCAGGAAGGTCTTGTCAGCGATGGTCGGCAGACGCATCAGGCGATAGGCGGCGTCCTTGAGTTCGATGGAGACCGCGTCAAACGGCACGAACGTGGACGGCTGGCTGGTCACGTCGCGAGTCATCCGCGGCGGCTTGCCGAGCAGCGCTTCCATTTCCATATCGACCGGATTGACGCCGAAATGGCCGTCAGTGACGGTCAGGTGGCCGTCGCCGGTGGCTTCGCCGACGACGGCGAACGGGCAGCGCTCCCGCTCGCACATGGCCTGGAACTCGGCGATACGGTTCGGCGGAATGGCCAGCACGTAGCGTTCCTGCGATTCGTTGGACCAGATTTCGGCCGGCGACATGCCCGGCTCGAGGATAGGCACCTTGCGCAGATCGAACTTGGCGCCGACGCCGCCTGAATGGGCCAGTTCCGGCAGCGCGTTGGAGACGCCACCGGCGCCGACGTCATGCACCGACAAAATCGGATTGTCGGCGCCCATCTGCCAGCAGCGGTCGATGACTTCCTGCGCACGGCGCTGAATTTCCGGGTTGCCGCGCTGAACCGAGGCGAAATCGAGGTCTTCGGCATTGACGCCGGCGGTCATCGACGAAGCAGCGCCGCCGCCGAGGCCAATCAGCATGCCGGGGCCGCCCAGTTGCACGAACAGCGTGCCGACCGGGAAGGTTTCTTCCTTGAAGGACTGCTCGGCCTGGATGCTGCCCAGGCCGCCGGCGATCATGATCGGCTTGTGGTAGCCGCGGACCACGCCGGCCACATCCTGCTCATAGGTACGGAAGTAGCCAGTCAGGTTCGGACGGCCGAATTCGTTGTTGAAGGCGGCGGCGCCGATCGGGCCTTCGATCATGATGTCGAGGGCGGAGGCGATGCGCGACGGGCGGCCGTAGGCGTGCTCCCAGGGCTGCGGTGCATCGGGAATATTCAGGTTGGAGACAGAGAAGCCGCACAGGCCGGCCTTCGGCTTGGAGCCCTTGCCGGTGGCGCCCTCGTCGCGGATTTCACCGCCGGAGCCGGTGGAGGCGCCGGGGAACGGGGAAATTGCCGTCGGGTGGTTGTGCGTCTCGACCTTGGTCAGGATGTGGGTCAGCTCTTCCTTGTAGCTGTAGCCGCGGTCGGCATCCGGGTAGAAACGCTGGATGGTGGCGCCTTCGATGATCGAAGCGTTGTCGGCATAAGCCATCACCGTGCCTTGCGGCGCGGCGGCATGGGTTTCGCGGATCATGCCGAACAGGGTCTTGTTCTTCTGCTCGCCGTCGATCACCCACGAGGCGTTGAAAATCTTGTGGCGGCAATGTTCGGAGTTGGCCTGGGCGAACATCATCAGTTCGACATCGGTCGGGTTGCGGCCGGCCTTGGTGAAGATGTCGAGCAGGTAATCGATTTCGTCGTCGGACAGGGCCAGGCCCAGCGTGCCGTTGGCTGCCACCAGCGCAGCCTTGCCCCCGGCCAGCACATCGACGGTGGACAGCGGCTTGGGTTCGACGTGATGAAACAGGCGAGCTGTTTCGTCGAAGCCGGCCATCACCGATTCGGTCATGCGGTCGTGCAGCAGGCCGGCGACGATCTTCTTTTCGTCGGCAGTCAGGGCACGGCCGTTTTTCAGCACGACATGGCAGGCGACGACGCGCTCGATGCGCTCGATGGCCGGTTCCAGATCGCAATTGAAGGCGATGTCGGTGGCCTTGGACGACCACGGCGAAATAGTGCCGATGCGCGGGGTGACGAGGAAGAGTTCGCCGGCGTCGCTAGCAGCCGGCTGCTCTTCCAGCAGCTTGGCCAGTTTGGCGCGCTCGTCGGTGCTCAGGGCGCGCTTTTGCGCCACGACATGCCAGAAATCGGCAGTGACCGATTCGATGTCCGCAACCGCCGTGACCAGGCGGGCTTGCAGGCGTTGCAGACGGAAGGCGGAAAAGGCGGCGTCGCCCTTGAGGCAAAGAATATCGGCCATGGAACGGTGGTTTCTGGTTAGGCGGAGAGGCCGGAATTATACCCGACCCGCCAGGTATCAGCCGGGTTTGGCGGCGTGCGGCAACCGCCGGCATGGTGGCCCCGCTGCCCCGGGCTGCGTGCAGATTTTTACAACTGCCCGGCCATTTTTGAACAGCCGGCCGCATAGAATGCCGGCGATGACGAATTTCGAGAGAACACGGGAGCAACGCGCACTGCTGGTCGCCGTCGCTGTGTCGCTCGTGATCCACCTGCTGGCGCTGTTCATTCCGGCCAATGAACGCGCCGGCAATCTGGACACCCCGAGCCGCCTGGAAGCCAGGTTGGCGCCGCCCAGGGAGGCGGCTGGCGAAGCGCCGCAACCACCCGCCAAAACCAGTGCCGCAAAGACGGCAAGAAGCGAGCCACGCCGACGGATGATGACCAGCGAAAAGTCGCGACCGTCGGCCCCGCCATGGTCGGTCGCCCAAAAAGCCGAAATGGACGGCTTTCTCAACGAATTGGCGGAACAGGCCAGGACAGCGCCGCAACCGACGCTGGCCGAGCGCTCGCTGGCCATGGCGCGCGAAGCGGGGCGACAACAGGCGCGGGCGGATGCCGCCGGCGAGGCGCTCCTTGAACTGCGCCCCAACGGCCAACCGGTCAATGCCTTCAGCCTGGAAATGTATCTTGAGGGCCTGGTTCGGCGGCTCAACCGCAGTGCCGGCTTCGTCAATAATGAACGCCGACACAAGGGCGTCGAGACGGCGGCGGTCCAGTTCCGGATCAATCCGGATGGCTCGCTGAAATCCTTCGTCGTGCTCAATGTCGGCGATCAGGCCGACGAAATTGCCTTCATCAAGGCAGTCATCGAGCGTTCGCTACCCTTGTCTCCCTTCCCGCCCGACATCGACCAGGCAGCCCGCTCGCTGGGCGTGACCATCTGCATCCGGCCTGGCCGCCACAGCGAGCCCGGCTTCAGCCGCATGCACGGCAACCGCTGCACGTAGGCGCGAGTGGCATCGCCTTACATGGCGATGTAACGTACCACGTAGAAAATACCGGTTGCCGGATTGCGTGGGCTGTAACCAGAGCATCAGGCTCAGATCCCGCCCGTCGGTCCTGGCTGCGTACAATATTCCGACCGCCCTTTCGCCAGTAAGGCATTCACCCCATCCATGACACCCAATAACGATCCTGCAAGCGCAACAGACGCCAGCGCCCCACCTGCTCCGGCTGGCTTCTGGCAGGCCTTCGCATTCTGGCTGAAGCTCGGCTTCATCAGTTTCGGCGGGCCGGCTGGACAGATCGCCATCATGCATCAGGAACTGGTCGAGCGGCGGCGCTGGATTTCCGAGAAACGCTTCCTGCATGCGCTCAATTACTGCATGTTGCTGCCCGGCCCGGAGGCGCAGCAACTGGCCACCTACATCGGCTGGCTGTTACACCGGACACGCGGCGGCATCGTTGCCGGCGGGCTGTTCGTGCTGCCCTCGCTGTTCATCCTGATCACCCTGTCGTGGATTTATCTTGCCTTTGGCGACATGCCGTTGGTGGCTGGCCTGTTCTACGGCATCAAGCCGGCCGTCACCGCCATCGTCGTCCAGGCCACCCAGCGCATCGGTGCGCGCGCCCTGAAGAACCGGCTGATGTGGGCGATTGCAGCGGCCTCCTTCGTTGCCATCTTTGGGCTCGACCTGCCCTTCCCGCTCATCATCGCCACGGCGGCGCTGGCCGGTTATATCGGCGGGCGGATCGCACCGGACAAGTTCATGCCCGGCGGCGGTCATGGCTCGGCCGTCCAGTCGTTCGGCCGGGCCTTGATCGACGACGACACGCCCACGCCGGAACACGCCCGCTTCACCTGGGTGCGGCTGCTCAAGGTCGTGCTGGTCGGCGCCGTGCTCTGGCTGGTGCCGATGGGCATGCTCGCCGCCCTGTATGGCTGGGACAGCACCCTGAGCCAGATGGGCTGGTTCTTTACCAAGGCGGCCCTGCTGACCTTCGGCGGTGCCTATGCCGTGCTGCCCTATGTTTATCAGGGCGCGGTCGAGAATTTCGGCTGGCTGACGCCGCTGCAGATGATCGATGGCCTGGCGCTGGGTGAAACGACGCCCGGGCCGCTGATCATGGTGGTCACTTTCGTGGGCTTCGTCGGCGGCTACGGCAGCGAGGCGCTGCGTACGGCATTCGGCCCCGACAGCCAATTTCTGGCCGGTGCCGTGGCAGCCATCGTGGTTACCTGGTTCACCTTCCTGCCTTCGTTCGTGCTGATCATGGCCGGCGCACCGTTCATCGAAACCACGCACAACGACCTGAAATTCACGGCCCCGCTCAGCGCGATCACGGCGGCCGTGGTTGGCGTCATCCTCAACCTGGCCCTGTTTTTTGCCTATCACGTGTTGTGGCCGCAGGGTTTTGCCGGCCGCTTCGACTGGCCATCGGCGCTGATAGCCGTGGCGGCGGCCATCGCCCTGTTGCGCTACAAGCTGAATGTCATCCCGGTGATCGCCGGCTGCGCCTTACTGGGCCTGGCGATCCACTGACCAGCCTGCGCCGGCGTGCAGGAATGCCTCGAACTCGGGGAGTGGCAACGGCTGGCTGAACAGGTAGCCCTGGTAATTGCGACATCCGAGGTCGGCCAGGAAACGCCGCTGGTCATCGGTTTCGACGCCTTCGGCAATGACCTCCAGCCCCAGGCTGTTACCCAGTGCAACGATGGTTTCAGCGATGGCGGCGTCGCTCGGATCGGTCAGTACGTCGCGCACGAATGACTGGTCGATCTTCAACTGGTTCAGCGGCAGGCGCTTGAGGTAGGCGAGCGACGAATAACCCGTACCGAAATCGTCCAGCGAGAAGCGAATACCGATCCCCTTGAGCTCGTCCATCCGGCCGATGATCGACTCGATATCGTCGAGCAGCATGCTTTCGGTCAGTTCCAGCTTGAGGCAGCCAGCCGGAGCGCCGGTCCTGGCCAGCAGGTGGCGCAGTTCGTCGACAAAACCGGGGTGCCGGAACTGCCGGGCGCTAATGTTCACGGCCAGCGTCAGCGCAGCCGTTTCGGGCCGCTGCGACCAGCGGGCCAGCTGCCGGCAGGCGGTAGCCAGCACCCAGCGACCGAGCGGAATGATCATGCCGGTCTCTTCGGCCAGGGAAATGAAGCGGGCAGGCGGGATCATGCCGTGGGCCGGGTGCGCCCAGCGCAGCAAGGCCTCGCTGCCGGTCGGGCGGCCGGATTCATCCATCTGGACCTGATACGACAGGTGGAATTGTTCCTCGTCGATCGCTTTGCGCAAGTCGACTTCCAGCGCGGCGCGTTGGGTAACCGCTGCCTGCATTGCCGGATCGAAGAAGCACAAGGTGTTGCGCCCGGCTGCCTTGGCCTGGTACATGGCGGTATCGGCCCGGCGCAGCAACTCCTCGGCCGTGATACCGGCTCCGTTGAACAGGGCGATGCCGATGCTGGAGGCGCAGTGGTAGTCCAGAGAAAAACCTTCGGCCCGCCGCGCCAGGTGGAAGGGGTGGTTGAGAGCGCCCTGGATGTTTTCGGCGATCAGTTCGGCCTGGGCCGAGCTATCCCCCGCGCCATCGATGTCTTCGAGGATGACCACGAACTCGTCGCCCCCCAGCCGGGCCGCAGTATCGCCCTGGCGGATGCAGCTTTTCAGACGCTGGGCAACCTCGACCAGCAGCCGGTCACCTATTTCGTGGCCGTGCGTATCGTTGAGGAACTTGAAATGATCGAGATCGATGAGCAGCAAGGCGCCGTGGCGCTGGCGGCGGGCGCTGCCGACCAGCGCATGATCCAGGCGGTCGAACATCAGGCGCCGGTTGGGCAGATGGGTCAGCGGGTCGTAGAAGGCCAGGCGATGGATTTCTTCCTCGTTCCGCTTGCGGTCGGTAATGTCCTGATTGAAACCGACGATGCCGATGATTTGTCCATCGACCTTGATCGGTGCGATGACATTGTTGAAGACCCGCCGCTGGCCCTTGACCCAATAGTCGACTTCGGCTTCGACGACCTCGCCGGCATAGACCCGCTGGTTGTTCTGTTGCCACAGCGCCATTTCCTCGGGATCGAGGTCGGTATCCTGCGGGCGCTTGCCGAGCAGGCTGCCCCAATGCTCGACGATCAGCGCATTTTCCATGATGCAGCGGCCTTCCATGTCGCGCGCCCAGAACTCGACCGGGGTGTTGTCGACAATGGCCCGCATCAGCGACTCGCTCTCGCGCAGGGCATGTTCGGCGTTTTTTCGGTCGGTGATGTCGCGGGACAAGACGATGAAATGGGGCAGATGGTCGTCGCCGGATACCTTTTGCGCCACCGACAGTTCGAACCAGCGGGTGCTGCCCGGCAAGGCCAACTGGAACTGCTGGCCGGTCGAGATGCCATTGTCCAGTGCCTCGTGCAGGGCGCGGATACAGGTGTCCGCCACGTCGGGCGGCAGGACTTCATGCACCGTCCGGCCGATCAGGTTGTCCGGCATGGCCGCCAGCAACACCGCTTGCTGCGTATGGCAATCGAGATAGCGCCCCTCGATGTCCAGTTCGAACATCAGGTCGGGCAAGGCCTGCAGGGTTGCCGCGAACTTGTTCTTCAGGGCAACCAGTTCGCCTTCCTGGCGCTTGCGCTCGGTGATGTCCGTTGCCACGCTGGACAGGCCGACGACCTGCCCCTCCGCATTGCGCAGCACCTGACGGACGATCCAGTAGCAGCGTTCACCTCCGTCACGGAAATCGGGCAGGACGAATTCGCAGGCATGATGCTCGCCGTCTGCCAGAAGCCTGTCGTCGCAAGCCTTCATGCGGGCGGCCAGTTCGCTGCCAAAGAGCTGTCGATCCGAGCGCCCGATGATCTCGCTGCCCGGCCGGCCAAACATGAGGCAGGCCATTTCATTGGCGTAGCGATACACCCCGTCCGGATTCTTGACAAAAACGGGGGCAGCCAGCTTTTCAAGCAGCACCTCGCGGCTGATCGTCGCATCCGCCATCGTTTTCCCGATATTCCCCATTAATCCCACCATGACTGGCGAAATGAGCCTTGCGAACACACGGCCCTTATTTGTTAGTTTTTAAAGATTCTGAAATTATTCATCAGAATGTGTTGTGGATTTATTAACGATCCACCCAACATACCCGATCTTGATACGGGTGGTTCTCGCCAATTTCGTCGGCCCCGCCCATCGTGCGAAAATGGCAGCATGCCTGCCCTCGCCTTTGTCGACCTCGAAACTACCGGCGCCACCGCTACCCATGACCGCATCACCGAAATCGGCATCGTCGAAGTCGATGATGACGGCACGGTTCGCGAATGGCAGCAACTGGTCAATCCCGGTACGCGCATCCCCCCCTTCATTGAACAGCTCACCGGCATCACCAACGACATGGTGGCCGCTGCGCCGCCGTTCGCGGTGGTCGCCGAGGAAACCCTGCGTCGCCTGCGGGGTCGCCTGTTCGTCGCCCACAATGCGCGCTTCGACTACAGTTTCCTGAAGAACGAGTTCAGGCGCCTGGGCATCGATTTCCGCAGCACCGTCACCTGCACCGTCAAGCTGTCGCGGGCCTTGTACCCGGAACACCACCGCCACAACCTCGACAGCCTGATCGAACGGCATGGCCTGCGGGCCGATGCCCGCCACCGTGCGCTGGCCGATGCGCAATTGATCCACCAGTTCTGGCAATGCATCCATGCCGAGCGCAGCGCGGAGGCAATCGAAGCTGCCCTGCAGAAACAGAACGCCCGCCCCAGCCTGCCGCCGCAACTCGATGCCGGTTTCGTCGACGACCTGCCTGATGCACCGGGCGTCTATTTGTTCTATGGCGAAAACAATCTGCCGATTTATGTCGGCAAGGCCAAGGACATCCGCCAGCGCGTCCTCTCGCACTTTTCTGCCGATCTGCGCTCGGCCAGGGAAATGGCGCTCGTCCAGCAGGTTCGGCGTATCGACTGGATCGTTACCGCCGGAGAGATCGGCGCCCTGCTCAAGGAGTCGGCGCTGGTCAAGGAATTGCTGCCGACGCAGAACCGGCAACTGCGCAAGAACGAGGAAGTGTGCACCTGGACCCTGGTCGATGAAGGCCAGGGCTGGCTGCGCCCACAGCTGGTGCTCACCGGCGACCTCGATTTCGGCCTCGCCACCGCCTGTTACGGCCTTTACAAGAACAGCAAGGAAGCCCATTCCGTGCTCCGCCAACTGGTTGAAAGCCACAACCTGTGCGACATGCTCACTGGCCTGCAGCCCATCAAGCCGGGCAAGCCCTGCTTTGGCCACCAGATTCGGCGGTGCAAGGGTGCCTGCGTCGGCAAGGAAGCGCTGGCCAGGCACACCATGCGCCTGATGACGGCACTCACCGGGCTGAAGCTGGTTTCCTGGCCCTTCCCCGGCCCGGCCCTGCTGCGCGAGGGCGACGAAGCCCACGTCATCGCCGGCTGGCGTTACCTGGGTACGGCAAGCGCCGATGAGCAGATCGACGAACTGCTCGCCAAGGAGCGCCCGCCATTCGACCGTGACACCTACAAGATACTGGCCAAGCACGTTGGCCG
>JAEUOE010000279.1 GCA_016790885.1 Dechloromonas sp.
TTCATGAGCGGTGCGCTGAAGGGCCGCTGGCTCGAGATCGCCGGCTGCGGCATGGTCCATCCGAATGTGTTGAAGATCGCCGGTATCGATCCGGAAAAATATACCGGCTTCGCCTTCGGCTTTGGCCCGGACCGCCTGACCATGCTGCGCTATGGCGTCAATGACCTGCGCCTGTTCTTCGAAGGCGATCTGCGTTTCCTGCGCCAGTTCGCCTGATACCCTTTTCGAGACTCATCCATGAAATTCTCTGAATCCTGGCTGCGTAAGCTCGTCGATCCCAAACTGACGAGTGAGGAACTTTCCCATTTGCTGACCATGGCCGGCCTTGAGGTCGAGGCGCTTGATCCGGTTGCGCCGGCCTTCGACAGCGTCGTTGTGGCGCATGTCCTGGAAGTGGTCAAGCACCCCGACGCTGATCGTCTGAATGTTTGTCAGGTCGATACTGGCAGCGGTACGCCGACTACCATCGTTTGCGGTGCGCCGAACGTAGCCGTCGGTCTCAACGTGCCGTGTGCTTTGCCTGGCGCCAAGCTGCCGGGGGATTTCACCATCAAGGTTGCCAAGGTGCGCGGCATCGAATCCTCGGGCATGCTGTGCTCGGCCAAGGAATTGGGGATCGATGAGGATGCCTCAGGTTTGCTCGTTCTGCCGGCAGATGCGCCTGTCGGACAGAGCATTCGGGAATACCTCGATCTCGACGATAACCAGTTCGAGCTCAAGCTGACGCCGAATCGCGCCGATTGCTTGTCGCTGCTTGGTATTGCGCGTGAGGTTGGGGCCATCACCGGTGCTACGACCAATCTGCCGGTCGTGCCGGAAGTCCCTGCCAGCATCGCCGATCAGCGCAACATCGTGCTGGATGCGCCGGAGGCTTGCCCGCTTTATTGTGGTCGCGTTATCAAGGGGGTCGATGCCAAGGCGTCAACGCCGGAGTGGATGAAGCGTCGTCTGGAACGTAGCGGTATCCGCGCCATTTCTGCGCTGGTCGATGTCACCAATTATGTGATGCTCGAATTGGGCCAGCCCTTGCATGCTTTCGATAACACCCGACTCGAAGGCGCGGTGCATGCTCGTCTGGCCAAGCCGGAAGAAAAGCTGCTGCTCCTGAACGAGCAGACCATTGCTGTCGATGCTGATGTGCTGGTGATTGCCGACGATGCCAAGCCGTTGGCCATGGCCGGCATCATGGGCGGCGAGGAGAGCGGGATTACCCTGGATACCAGCGAATTGTTCCTGGAGTCCGCCTTCTTTGCGCCCAAGGCCATTGCCGGCCGCGCGCGTCGCTACGGCTTCGGCTCCGATGCATCGCACCGTTTTGAACGGGGCGTCGATTTTGGTGGCGTGCGTCGTGCCATCGAGCGTGCTACCCAACTGATCATCGACATCTGCGGTGGCCAGGCGGGGCCGGTTGTCGAAGCCAAGGCTAGCTTGCCGGCACGCCAGCCGGTGCGTCTGCGTACCGCGCGTGCCGAGAAGGTGCTTGGTCTGCCGCTGGGGGCCGAACGCATTGCCGGGCTGTTCAAGGGCTTGGCGCTGTCCTTCGAGCAGCAGGGCGATGATTTCCTGGTGACGCCGCCATCGTGGCGCTTCGATATGGAAATCGAGGAAGATCTGATCGAAGAGATTGCCCGTCTGTATGGTTACGACAACATTCCATCGCCGGCGCCGCGTGGCCGCATGGAAATGATGGTGCAGCCCGAAGCGCAGCGGCCGGCTTACCGTATTCGCCAGATGCTGGCTGATCGTGGCTATCAGGAAGTCGTCAATTTCGCCTTTGTCGAAGAGGCTTGGGAAGCCGATTTCGCGGCCAAGACTGCGGAGTCGGACCTGATCCGCCTGGCGAATCCGATTGCCAGCCAGATGGCTGTGATGCGCTCCAATCTGTTTGGTGGCCTGGTGTCCAATCTGGTCACCAACCTCAAGCGCAAGCAAAGCCGCGTGCGCCTGTTCGAGGTTGGCCGTACCTTCCATCGCGATGCTGCTGCGCAGCCGGTGAATGGCTTCCATCAACCATGGAAGCTGGCCGGTCTGGCCTTTGGCGGCGCCTTGCCTGAAGGTTGGGCGGGTGGTTCGCGTAAAGTCGATTTCTATGACGTCAAGGGTGATGTCGAGGCGTTGCTCGCCCCGGCGCAACTGCGTTTCGATAAACTGGTCCATCCGGCCCTGCATCCAGGACGCTCAGCCCGCGTATTGCTCGATGGCCAGGACATCGGGTGCATTGGCGAACTGCATCCGGAATGGGTTCAGAAATACGATCTGCCGAACGCGCCGGTACTCTTCGAACTGGATTTTGCTGCCGTCAAGCTTGCCAAGGTGCCGGCCTATGCCGAGGTTTCAAAATTTCCACCGGTGATTCGCGACCTGGCCATCGTGGTCGATCAGAACGTTGCTTTGCAGACCCTTCTCGATGGCTTGAAAGGGCAGATTTCGGGCCTCATTCAGGACATTCAATTGTTCGATGTCTACGTCGGAAAAGGGGTTCCTGAAAACAAGAAAAGTCTTGCTTTCCGTATAGTTATGCAAGATACTCAACGCACTTTGCAAGATTCGGAAGTTGATGCTGCAATGCAGCAACTGGTGTCCTGTTTCGAACGGGCATTCGGTGCTCAACTGCGTGCCTGACGGAACAATAACGATGACGTTAACCAAAGCCGAACTCGCCGACCTGTTGTTCGAGAAAGTGGGTCTCAACAAGCGTGAGGCCAAAGACATGGTCGAGGCTTTCTTCGAAGAAATCCGTAATGCGCTGGAAACCGGTGACGGCGTCAAGCTTTCCGGTTTCGGCAATTTTCAGTTGCGCGACAAGCCGCAGCGTCCTGGACGCAATCCCAAGACCGGGCAGGAAATTCCCATTACGGCGCGTCGCGTTGTAACTTTCCATGCCAGCCAGAAACTCAAGTCGGATGTTGAACTAGCCTTCGATGGAACAACGGCATAAATCCGCGGGCGGCGATGAATTGCCGCCTATCCCGGCCAAGCGCTACTTCACGATTGGTGAGGTCAGCGAGTTGTGCGGCGTCAAACCGCATGTGCTTCGTTACTGGGAGCAGGAGTTCAATCAACTGAAACCGGTAAAACGTCGGGGTAACCGGCGCTATTACCAGCATCACGAAGTCTTGCTGGTACGCAAGATTCGTGAACTGCTCTACAACCAGGGTTTTACGATCAGCGGTGCCCGTAATCGTCTGGATGAGGGTGTTCCAGTTGAGTCGGTTGCTGTGGATGTTCAGGACACCAACAAGGTGCCCAGTGGACTGCGGAACGAATTGCAATCGATTATTGAAATGCTGCGGCTATGAATCTGGCGCTTTTCGGGTATAATTCGGCCCTCTTGTCGGGGCGTAGCGCAGCCTGGTAGCGCACTTGCATGGGGTGCAAGGGGTCGCGAGTTCGAATCCCGCCGCCCCGACCAAT